>DAOQTN010000082.1:0-8979 GCA_035340555.1 Anaerolineaceae bacterium
TCCTGGATCTGCTGGGCGGAGAGGGCGATGTCGGAGCGCACCCGGTTGATGATGATCACACTCATCAGGCGGGATTTGCCAAACCCCAGGTGGTTCAAATCCGTAATCAGGTTGCGGGCCCGGGCAATGGAAAGTGGCTGCGGATCACTGACCAGGAACAACTCGTCGCACTGCTTGAGAACGCCGTCCAGGCCGGGCAGGTAGGGTGTCCCGATGTCCAGGAAGACCACCTTGGCCATCAGGGCCAGATGGCGCACCACCGCGTCCAGCTGGGCGGACATGCCCGCCAGTTCGACATCCTTAGTCTTGATGGAGGCCAGCAGCAGCCGGATTCCGTAAGTGGTGGTGATCAGGTTGTTCTCAATGGCGGCGGTGGTGATTTCGGCGGGTTTCAAATTGAGCAGTTTGGTCAGCCCTTCCGGGTCTTCGAAACCCATTTCCACCCCCCAGGAGCCCTGGCTGGGCTTGAGTTCGGCGGCAATCACGTCCTGCCGCGTTTTCTTATGGTAGGACAGGGCCAGATTCAACGCCAGGCTGGATGCCCCCACGCCGCCCTTGGCGCTGATCACCCCAACCACCCGGCCGCGTTCAACCGGGGCGGCGGTGCGGGCCTTGGTGCGGGAGAGCAGGGCTCGAATGCGGGCCTGCAGCTCTGCCGGGTGCACCGGCTTGGTCAGATAATCATCCGCCCCCGACTCATAGCCGCTGATTTTGTCCTCCACCTGGCTTTTGGCGGTAAACATCAGGATGGGAATGGACGCGGTGGCCTCCTGGGAGCGCAGCTGTCGGGCAACGGCAAAACCATCCATGTCGGGCATCATGACATCCAGGACAATCAGGTCCGGTCGCTCGCTGCGGGCCAGCGCCAGCGCCTGGCTGCCATTGGTTGCCGAGACAATCTGGTAGCCCTGACGCTGCAGCATCAGGCTGATCAGTCGAAGGGTTTCAGGATCATCATCCGCAATTAAAATTTTATCGGCCATGGCTGCCTCTCCAGAGTGTAAAGAGCTTGACTGCTGTCAGTCTAGCATAAAGTCACTGCAGAGGCAAGCGATTGAACCGGATTTATTCGGCGGGCCAACGCGGTGATTTCACCGCCAAACAAGCTTCCCCCCGGAGGTCCTTACGGCCAGATAGTCTTCCCCCGGAGGTCCTTACGGCCAGACAACCTTACCGCCTGATGATCCCACCCTGGATGATCCCACCCTGGACCAGCCAGCGCACCAGGCCTTGGCCTGGCGGATCGGCCGGCGACCGGGTCCGAGTAGACAGGCGGATTCTCCCGGAGGCCATCCAGCCGGATGCGGGGGGGATATTGGAGACGGCGTCTTTGCCCGTTTCTGTCAACCGCGTGCTGGTGCTATAATCAATTCAACTTTAAATATTTGGGGATCTTCATGCCCATCTTTGCTCCCGGTGATATTGTTCTGCAGGATTATCAGATTGAAGCTTTTATTGGTGAAGGCAGCTTTGGCGAAGTTTATCGCGCCCTTGATCTAAACCTGCGTCTGCCCGTGGCACTGAAAATTTTACGCCGCACCTCGGACATGGATCCCGGGTTTTACGAGCGGGCCCGGGAACGGTTTATGTTGGAGGCGTGGCTGGGACATCATATCACCCAGGCCAATGTGGTCCGGGTTTACAAATTTGCCCCGGATGAGGCTTCCGGTCTGCTGGTCCTGGTCATGGAGTATATTTCCGGCGGCTCGCTGGCCGATCGCCTGAAATCCGGGCCTTTGGAGGTGGGGGAAGCGCTGGGGATTGCCCGGCAGGTGGCGGCAGGACTGGACGCGCTGCATGCCCGGGATGTGGTGCACCGGGACCTCAAGCCCAGCAATATTTTGATTGATGTGGATGGCTCTGTCCGGGTGGCGGATTTGGGACTGGCCCAGACGGCCAATGCCCAGCCTTCCAGTGGATCCGGTTCCGGTTCCAGCAGGGTGTGGCAGAGTTCACCCGGAACTCCCGCCTACATGAGCCCGGAGCAGGAAGGGGGGCGGCTGCACCTGCCCCCGGCTGCGGATATTTATGCCTTAGGCCTGATTCTGTTTGAAATGCTGACCGGGCGCTCCTATAAAATTCAACCTCCGGGCACCCGGGCCAACCGGTTGCAGCCGGCTGTGCCGGCTGGCGTGGCTGACTTGGTGGTTAAAATGTTGTCTGAAGATCCCCGGCAGCGTCCCTGGACCGGGGCTGAGGCTGAAGCCGCGCTGGGTAAATTGGAAGAATCGTGGCGCCGCAGCAAGCTCCCCGGGCGAAACTCATGCCGACTGGTGGGGATCCTGGGGGGCATCGGGCTGCTGCTGGCCCTGGTGGTGGGGGTGGTCGGGATATTGATATCGACGCTGGGCCCGCCACCGGGACCTGATCCGATCAGCGCAGTCACAGCCAGTCCGGTCAGCCTGCGGCTGCCATCAGCAACCCTGGCGGGTAGTGCCGCCGCGCCCATTCAAGAACCAATCGCAACCCCAACCAATCCGCCCCGGCCCACCCCGACCCGCAGCCCCACCGCTACAACCAATCCCCTGATCCCCCCGGCTTGCCAGGAAGTGGGTCAGACCTGGACTTCGCCAGCGGATGGCATGATGTTGGTCTGCGTCCCGGCGGGCGATTTCTTGATGGGATCCACGACTGCCAATGGCGATGCCGATGATGATGAAAAACCACAGCATACCGTCTATCTGGATGCGTACTGGCTGGACCGGACTGAAGTCACCAATGCCATGTTTGCTGAATTTGTGGCCGCGACCGGATATGTGACCACGGCAGAAAAAGAAGGGTCCGGATCGGTTGATCCGGGGGGTGGATTTGTCTCCATCAGCGCTGCAGACTGGCGGCATCCGGCCGGTCCCGGGAGTCATCTGGATGGCAAAATGGATCATCCGGTGGTTCAGGTGTCTTGGTATGACGCGCAAGCTTACTGCAGCTGGGCGGGTCGGCAGCTGCCCAGCGAGGCTCAGTGGGAAAAGGCTGCCCGGGGAACCGACGGGCGTTTGTATCCCTGGGGCAACCAGCCCCCGACGTCCAATTTGTTGAACTATAACTGGACCGTGGGCACCACGACTGCGGTGGGCGCTTACCCCAATGGGCGCAGCGTATACGGCGCGCTGGATATGGCAGGCAATGTCTGGGAATGGACGGCGGATTGGTATGGCGGCACCTACTATTCCAGCCAGACCACCTGGCAGAATCCAGTTGGCCCCGGCTCCGGCGACCTGCGGGTGGTGCGCAGTGTTTCCTGGTATGATGGCCCTTTTTACGCGCGGGTGGCCTACCGGGGTGGGGAGGAACCTGATAGCCGGGATTTTTTGCAGGGCTTCCGCTGCTTGCTGCGCTAGTCGCGACCGCTCCAGCCCCGGCTGTTTCGGTTGAAGGGTGTGCGTTTGACCACGGTTCGGCTGGGATCGATCCACCGGAGGGGTAAGGGCTGGGACGGACTTGATTCACTGGAGGTCGAAGCGGGAATATGGCTCCGGGTGACGGGCTTCTAATAGCCGGCAGAGATTGTCTCAGAGACCTGTGCTTAGAGATCTGGTGACCAAATTGATCCCATGATACAGCCTGGTTAAAATTTGACCAAATTCATTGCAGATTTCTGGCTTCAATTGGTGTAAGGCGGCAATACTGGCGCAGGGGGGATTTTTGCCGGCATAATCGCCGCCCCCGCCGAATCCGGTGAGTAATGCCAACGGCTGAAGTTAAGTTTAAATAGGGTCGGTCACACTAAACCTTGGCCATTGGGAATTCCCGTTATTTTCGCCAGATCGGTGACATTCTTATCAAGATCCACTTTGTTTGATGGCCATACAAGGCCTGTGTCATGGCAGCTTCCAGAAAGCCCCAAATTGCAAAAAAATCCCTGGTGATGATATAATCATTTCAGCATTCACCAAACTGGGGAGAATCCATGCCCGACTTTGACCCTGGCGTCATTATTTTAAATAAATATGAGATTGAAGCCTTCATTGGGAGCGGCAGCTTTTGCGATGTTTATCGGGCACACACAGTTTCTGATAAGCAATTTCCACTTGCACTGAAGATTTTGCATCTTGTTGACTCGGCCCAGTCTGATGCCGATGCGCAGGTAACCCACTTCCATCAGGAGGCCAATCTGGGGATGAGATTCAAGCATGAGTCCATTGTCCTGGTGCGTTCTTTGGATGAGGATAAAGAACACCATCAATGGGTGATGGTGATGGATTATGCTTCCGGCGGCAGCCTGCGGCAGGCCTTGATTGAAAAAAGGAAGCGGAACCAGCCCTACAGTGTTGAGGATGCTCTGGAGATTGGACGGGGGATTGCCGCTGGGTTGGCGGCGCTGCATGCCGAAGACGTGGTCCACCGCGATTTAAGCCCGAGCAATATCCTATTCAACCACCAGGGCCGGCCCCTGATTGCTGATTTGGGGTTGGCACAGACCCCCATCTCGGCTGTAGATTTAAGTGACCCCAGACCTCATCCGGGTACCAGGGGTTATTGCAGTCCCGAGCATAAAGATGGTCGCGATCTTCTGAGGGCGCAGGCAGACGTCTATGTTCTGGGCGTGCTGCTTTTTGAAATGCTGACTCTGAAGCAGTACGACACTTGCAAACCGGGAACACGTCTGGGCAATTTGAGACCGGATGTCCCAGCTGCACTGGACGACCTGTTGGCCTCCATGCTGGCTGAAAATCCCGACCAGCGTCCCCAAAATGGTGCCGATGCACAGAATGCCCTATTGCATTTGGATCTGGATGGTCCGAGGGTTTCTCCCGTACCTCCCCCTGCGCCACGGGCAACAATCAACACCCTGCAGGAAGGGTTGGATGCACTCCATGAGATGATGGATGCTCAGGAATGGCAAATGGCTTGGGAAACCCTGGAGGATCTTGAGGCCAAATTCCCGGGTAATGTTAGACTGAAACTGCCGCACAAACAAATTACCAAGGCTCTGGACGCCGAAGAACGTGACCGGTGTGCAGCAGCGGAACAAGCTGAACGCGAAGCCGCCCAGCGCGAAGCCGTCTGCCGGCCCGGGTACCTGCGGCGTTCTGCTGACCACATCTATATCCGGCTGGATGCAGATCAGGAAATGGATTTCATCTGCATCCCGGCCGGCGAGTTTCTCATGGGCAGCGATCCACACACTGACATGAATGCTTGTGTGCCAGAGCAACCCCAGCATCGGGTGCATTTGCCGGAATATTGGATTGGCCGAACCTCTGTAACCAATACCCAGTTTGCAGCTTTTGTGCAGTCCACCGGTCACCGCACTGCCGCAGAGCTGGATGGCTGGGGCTGGATCTGGGATCCCCAAAAGCATTGGGTGAAAAAAAAGGGAGCTGACTGGCGGCATCCTGGTGGCTCCGCGAGTGACCTCTCCCAAAAGGCTGACCATCCGGTGGTGCAAGTGAACTGGCACGATGCGGTGGCTTACTGTGAGTGGCTAAATCAGCTTAGCGGCCAGGACGTTCGACTGCCAACCGAAGCGGAGTGGGAGAAGGCCGCGCGCGGCACGGCTGGCAGAATCTATCCCTGGGGCGATGATGCACCGGATGAACGGCGTGCCAATTTCAGCATGACCATCAAAACCACTACTCCCGTGGGCTGGTACGGTTCGTTGGGGGACAGTCCCTATGGTTGTGCCGACTTGGCCGGGAATACTTGGGATTGGTGTGCTGATTGGTATGCTGAAAATTATTATGCCGGCTCACCCCATGTCAGTCCTCTGGGGCCGGCTGACGGGAAGTCACGGGTGGTCCGCGGTGGTTGCTGGGATAATGACTTGCGGTACGTCCGTTCTGCCTACCGCGGCAGAAGTGACCCGTTCAGTCGTGACAATTATTCGGGCTTTCGCTGCCTCCTTTTTCTGACCCATTGAAGGGGGCCAGCACAATCCAGATATTCTGGGCGCCACATCGGGCCGCATTTGATATAAGAATACTCAGGTATTGGGGAACAGTCTTACCCTGTGCTGCAGTTTTCAGGAAAGGCCGGCGTCCCCAATCGTCACCTGGGGGGCAAGAAAGGCCATGGTTTTTCGGCTCGCGGGTATAATGCGGGTGTGGAATTGACCCGGTTTGAACAAATCTGTCGGGAGCGCTGCCGCCTGGTCCCGGACCGGCCCATCCTTGTGGGCCTTTCCGGGGGCGCGGACTCCCTGTGCCTGGTGGACCTGCTGGACCGGCTGGGTTTTCCGCTGGTGACCGCCTGCCTGAATCACGGCCTGCGTCCGGAAGCTGATCAGGAGGTGACCGCCCTGGCTGCCCTGGCCGCCGGACGCGGCTGGGGATTTGTCACCGCGACGGCCGATGTGGCCGGGCTGGCCCGGCGCCAGCACCTTTCCATTGAGGCGGCCGCCCGGCAGGCGCGCTACCCCTTTTTGTTTGCCGCGGCCCGGGATTGTGATGCCCAGGCGGTGGCGGTGGGACATCAGGCGGACGATCAGGTTGAAACCGTCCTGCTGCATCTGCTGCGGGGCAGCGGCTTGGAGGGTCTGGCAGCCATGCGCTGGCGCAGCATCAACCCGGACTGGGATCCGGCAGTGCCGCTGGTGCGCCCGTTGTTGGGCACCTGGCGGACGGCGGTTGCCGCCTACTGCGCTGAACGGGGGCTGACCCCGTTTGAGGATGCCACCAACGCGGCGGCGCACTTTACCCGCAACCGCATTCGGGCGGAACTGCTGCCGCAGCTGGAAACCTACAATCCCCGCATCAAGGCGGCCCTCTGGCGCCTGGCGGACACCCTGGCCGCGGATGCTGATTTCCTGACCGACGCCGCCCAGGCGGCCCTGGAGGCCCTGCAGCCTCAATCGGGTGCGGGATGGATCAGTCTGGACCACGCCGGACTGGCCGGGCTGGGGGACGGTCTGCTGCGCCAGGTCATCCGCCGGGTGGTGCTCCAGGCCTGCCCGCAGCTGGAGGAATTGGATTTTGATGCCGTTGAGCGGACCCGGCGCTACGTGCGTCAGGCGGTGCCGCAGGGGCGGATGGAGCTTGGGGGGGGCGCGGTGGTCTTTCGGGACGGAACCCGCCTGGTGGTGTCGCAGCCGGATGCCTGGCTGGAGGCCCGGGACTGGCCCCGGCTGGCTCCGGGTGCGGTGATCCCCCTGGCGGTGCCGGGCGAAATGGAACTGCCGGGCGGTTGGTGTTTGCAGGCGGAACTGCTGTCCCCGGCTGGGTTGGAACAACTGCGGCCCGCGTTTGGCGATCCGTATGAATGCTGGCTCAAGGCGGCGGCACTCACCGGGCCGTTGGCACTGCGCACCTGGCAGCCAGGTGAACGTTTTGCCCCCCTGGGGCTGGGCGGGGAGACGGTCACTCTGGGGGATTTCTGGACCAATACCGGCCTCCCGGTGCCGGCCCGTGCCAACTGGCCGCTGGTTTGCTGTGGCAATCAGCTGGTCTGGGTGCCTGGCGGCCGCCCGGCCCACTTCTGCCGGCTGGAGCAAGCACCCCAGGCGGTGATTCATCTGCGGCTATTCAAAACCGGCTAACCGCCGGACCCGGCTCCAGGCGGACACAACCGGCCAACCGCCGGACCCGGCTCCAGCCGGACACAACCGGCCAACCGCCCGATCCAGCTCCAGGCGGGCACAACCGGCCAACCGTCGGACCCGGCTCCAGCCGGGCACAACCGGCCAATTGCCGGACCCGGCTCCCGGCGGGTAAAACCAGCCAACCGCCCGATCCAGTTCCAGGCGGGCACAACCGGCCAACCGTCGGACCCGGCTCCAGCCGGACACGATCGGCTAACTGTCGGATCCAACTCCGGCCAGCTGGCGCAGTTTCAGGTGCACCTCGCGCCACTGGATTTTGGAAATGCCCAATTTCTGGCGGATGGCATCCGGCTGCACCCCGTTGTGGTAGTCATTCAGGGCGCAGGTCCAGCGGCACATGTCGAAGGAGACATGTTTAACCAGCCCGGCTTCGGTGCCCAAATCCTCCAGCAGATACTCCAACCGGCGCTGGGACCAGGGAAAGACCTGGTCGCGCGGCGTGTACTGGGCGGCATATTCCTGGTAACTGGCGATCCAGTCGGCGCTCAGGGCGATCCGGCGTTCCTTGTAGCGGTTCTGGCTGCCGGCGTAGCGAATGAAGATCACCGGCCCATCGGGAGCCGCCAGGTCAATGTGGTTGATGCTCAAATTGAGGCATTCACCCTTTTTGATGCCGGTTTCCAGCAGCAGCTTGAGCAGGGTGTAGGGGCGGGCGTCCGCTTTGCGCGCCTGGCGCATGCCCAGGGCGGCTTGCAGCAGTTTCTGCTGCTCTTCGGGGGTGAGCACTTCCGGCAGCGGGCTGATGACCGATTGCTGGAGCACCTTTTCCGCCGGGTCGGCCGTAATCCGACCGTGCTTTAGCAACCACCGGAAGAAGGCCTTGACGGAGGTGATCCGGCGGGCCAGGCTTTTCGGGCTGCAGGGAACGCCGCGGCCGCTTTGCAGCCACTGCAGGAAATGGTTCAGGTCACGGGTGGTGACGCTGCCAATGGACTGATCAGGCGGCAGGAAGTCGACCAGCAGCTGCAGGTCACCCATGAACGCCTTGATGGTGTTGATTGAACGCCCCTGGTCGCGCAAATAGATCTCCCAAGCCCGCAGGGCCGGAGGGAGCAGGGTCTGCGGGGTGATGTGTACTTCGGGGCTGGATTGGGGGGGCATGATTAAACTCTCCTGACGTTCGTATAGGATTTTCGTATAGCCTATTTTAAGTCAGTGTACAATAAATTGAAAAGCCTGTCAAATGGTTTTTTTGCCCAATTTTTCCCGCCAACCCACCATTCCGCCAACCCCGCCATTCCACCAATCCCGCCATTCCGCTAACCCCGCCAGCCCGTTTACCCCGCTGCCTGGCAGCCCGGCAGCCCGGCAGCCCGGCGGCACAAGGCTCGCGGGCCGGCCAATCCGGCGACAGGGGGCCGCGGCGACCGGGGGGCGCGGTGATGCAGTGGCCGGGCGATGCAGTGGCAGGGCGGTACGTTGGCCGGGCGATGCAGTGGCAG
>DAOQTN010000083.1:0-8909 GCA_035340555.1 Anaerolineaceae bacterium
CACAATGATCTCAATGACATTAGCATCGATGTACACCTGCCCGCGCTCCCGAGCCACCGAGACCCGGTGGTTGCCATCCTTGACGAAATAGATTTCTCCAATCTTGTACACTTCAATCGGCGGCAGCGGCACATTCTCGATGTGTGCCCGATCGATCGATTCCCAGCGCGGCCGGCTGCGTTCGGTGCGGGGGAGAAATGCACCGTCAAAATCGCGGTAACGCCCAACCGAACCAATGATTTGATCAATTGGAATCTGGTGCATGCCAATATATGACTGTCCCATCATGGGCAGGTGGCGGCGAAATTCGTCAAATGGCAGCAGCTGATTATCCGACCGCCGCAGCCAGGAAAAGACGGAGCGCCAGAAACCCTTGCGCAACGCGGCATCAAAATCCTCTTTGGCCAGACGGCCCGGACCAAATACACCCGGGGGATCGGTAGGAGTCATGACTTTATCCGCTTTCCTTCCTTCTGGTAGATCGACCGCCCCCGCTGATCTGGAGGGGGCAGTTGAAGCTTAAATTCGCGATAGCCAAAAGTATTCATGATCCAGGTCTGATTTACCTGGGTCTCCGTGATGGTTTGCTGCCGATAAACATGAATATGACCGTGCAGGTGCAAGGTGGGTTGAAACACCCGGTTCAGCCAATTGAAGGCCTTCAGTCCCTGATGCGGCCGGTCATCCCGATCATGAATTCCAAACGGCGGTGCGTGGGTGACCAGAATATCCAGATAACGGCCGTGGCGGATCCGATTCAGGAATAACTGTGGGGTCAGCAGCAGGCACATCAGCCACATTTCCCCCTGGGTATACTGGTTGGGACCGTCATTATAACGCAGCGAACCCTCCAGGCCGGCCAGCAGCAGACCCGCCTCATCCCGCACCGCGCGGCGGTGTAAATCAACCGCGCCCCAGGGTTCTGTGCGGTCACCATTAACCCCGGATTCCACTTTGCTGGCATGATTGCCGCGCACATAATAGAGCGGGACGTCCAGCATGCTGATCATGAATTCCAGATAGTAATAGGGCAGATCGCCGCAGCTGATCACCAGGTCCACATCCTTGAAACGCTGAGCAATTTGCGGGTTGTAGATGAATCCCAGCTCCACGTCACTGACCGCCAGGATTTTCATCCCCGCGCCTCTGGTGCATCCTGGGCCACCACAAAAGCTGCCGCCAGGGTGCGGGTGTGGGTGATGCTGAGGGACCACTCGGCCAGCCCAAGTTGGGCGGCCAGTGAACACGCAGCACCATGCAGGTACACCTGCGGTTCCCCGCTGGTGAGGGTAAGAATCTCGATGTCCTGCCAGCCAATTGGCCCGATACCTGTGCCCAACGCCTTGGCCACTGCTTCCTTGGCTGCGAAGCGCCCCGCCAGGCTGGCAAACGACTCCCCTGCTTGAGCCAGTTCCGCCGCAGTAAAAACACGCGCCAGGAACCGGCGGCGAATGTTGGGATTCAACTGCTCGAGGCGCTCAATTTCAATCAGGTCAATTCCGGTGCGCATATTACAAATTTACCACAAAAACCCACCCGGTGATCAAACGATTTACCAGCGGACGACCTCGGGACTGCTGATCAAACGATTTACCAGCGGATGTCTCTGTGGCTGGTGATCAAATCAATACCTGCTCACACCCCGCGGCCCGGAGAACGGCAAATTAGGAGTGCAGAGTTGGATTTGAGGGGATCAAAACGCAACGAAATATGCTATTCTACGTATATCAGTTAGTCTCATCTATATGTTGGAGGATAGGATTATGCGTACCAATCGAGCTTTTTGGGCAATTTTACTGGTGCTGGTCGGCGTCATTTTTCTGCTGCAGAACTTCGAATTTCTGCCAGGGAATTTCTGGACACTTTTCTGGCCGGCGCTGCTGATCCTGATCGGCGTGTGGCTGCTGCTGCGGCCGCGGCTGATTAAAAACCAGGAGGGCAGCCTCGAAGCCGAAACCCTCAGCCTGCCGCTGGAGAGCGGCCTGACCGAAGCCATGATCAAGTTCGAGCATGGGGCGGGGCGGCTGCAGATCAACGCCGGTGATAACCCGATTGAACTGGTTGGGGGCAGTTTTGTGGGCGGAGTGGACTCAAAAGTGGATCTGCTGCAGAGCATTCCCACGGTCAAACTGTCCGCCCGGGACCACGTGGTCAACAGTCCTGTGTTTCTCAGCGGGCAAGGCTTCAACTGGGATGTCCGTCTCAACCGCCAGATTCCGCTGCATCTGAAGCTGTCCACCGGTGCCGGCGAAAACCACCTCGACCTGACCGATCTGCTGGTCAAGGAAATCAAGCTGGAAACAGGCGCCAGTTCAACCGAGATCCTGCTGCCGGCGCATGCCCAGCAGACCCATGTTGAAATCGAAGCGGGAGCCGCCACCGTGCGGCTGCGGGTTCCCGCCGGTGTGGCCGCCCGGATAAAATCCGAGACCGGGTTGTCCTCGGTCACGGTCGACACCGACCGCTTCCCCCGGCAGGGGGATGTCTACGTCTCCCCCGATTATGACCTGGCTGCCAATCGTATCGATATTGACATCGAAGGCGGCATGGGATCATTCGACATTCGCTAAAATCTTCGGAAGGGATTAATCATGAAAGCAAATTCTTGGCGTGTTTTTGCGGGCGGAGCCTTGATCCTGGCCGGCCTCCTGTTTCTGCTGGGCGGACTGGACCTCGTGCAAAGCAGCGGCCTGGTCATCGGTGGTCTGTTCATCCTGGGCGGGTTGGCCTTTCTGTTCCATCTCGTGACCAATCGCTCCGCCTGGTGGGCGGCAATCCCGGGTTTTGTGCTGGCAGGCATTGGCACGGGTATTTTACTGGGCGACTTGGATGGTGGCCGGTGGTCCGGCATTGCCATCCTGGGCGGTATTGGGCTTGCCTTCTGGGTGGTCTACGTGCTGAATACTGCCAACTGGTGGGCGATCATCCCGGCCGGCGTCATGTCCACCCTGGCCGCGCTGGTCGGACTGGAACCCTTGAATCTGGCCGATGAAGGCATTTTCCTGTTTGGACTGGCCATCACCTTTGCCCTGGTTGCCCTGCTGCCATCAGTTGGCAGCCGCAAAAATTGGGCCTGGTGGCCGGCGGGCATCCTGGCAATTGTTGCCGCGCTGGCCCTCTTCAACAGTCTGGACATCATGAACTATATCTGGGCGGTGGGGCTGATCCTGGCCGGTATTTTTCTGGCATGGCGCGCCCTGCGTCCGGTAAAAACCCTGAAATCTTGAATGGAGCCTGGCATGAGTGAACAATCTTCGGTAAAACCGGATCATCCGACCGGCCGGCGCAGCATTTTCTGGCCGTTGGCCCTGGTTCTGATCGGTGTGTTTTTCCTGCTCAGCAATCTGGGGATGCTGGACGCCAATTTCGGCAGTTTGCTTGCCACCTACTGGCCGGCGATTTTCATCATCGGCGCGCTGGATGACATTTACAAGCGCGAAAACTTTGTCGGGGCGGCCCTGGGTCTGGGGCTGGGCACGGCGTTGATCCTGGGAAACCTGGGCTGGCTGCCCTGGAACGCCTTTGGCTTGCTGCTGCGGCTTTGGCCGGTGTTTCTGGTTGCCTGGGGCATTGGCCTGTTGGTCAAGGGCCGGCCAGGGTGGGCTACCGGCTTGGGGGCGCTCCTTGTTGTCCTGGTGATGGGTGGTATTTTATGGCTGGGTATGAGCCAGCTGCCACGCGTTACCAGGCAGACAGAAACGGTCAGCATGGCATTGCCGGCAGAAGCGGAAGAGGCCACCTTTAATATTGAGGCTCCTGTTGGGAAAATCATTCTCAGCGGTCCGGCGGCAGCCGGGCAGCTGATTGATGGCGAGATCGGCCTCCTGCAGGGACTGAAGCTGCAGGACCACCCTCTCAATACCACCGGCACCAGCACCAGCTGCACCCTCAGGATGGAAGGCCATGCTGCCATCCTCCCCAGCACTGGCTCCCTATCCCAGACCGAATGGGATCTCAAAATCACCGATGCCCTGCCGGTGACCATCAACTCCGGCCTGGCTGTGGGGGAACAACTGTTGGACCTGGGTGGGCTGCAGGTGGATAGTCTGAACGTTCAAATTGCGGTTGGCCAGATTGTGATCACCCTGCCCGAGACGGATGGCTTTTCCGGCCACATCGAAGGTGCGGTGGGGGAGATCGTCATCCGGGTGCCGGCAGGCGCGCATGTGCGGATTCGCAACCGCAGTGCCCTGGCCCCCGTGTTTGCCCCGGCGGATTTTCAACGCACTCAGGGATTGATTGAATCGCCAGATCAAACGGGTGAACTGATTGAACTGGAAATCGCCCAGGCGGTGGGGCTGATCCGCATCGAGGTGGTGCGGTAGGGCTTCACCAACGCTCCCAAATCAATTCTTTTACGCCCAGCAACCATACGCTCAGCAACCATACGTTCAGCAAACACCCCACCGGGTCTGGCGGGGTGTTTTTTTGAAGCTTAAATCAAATCCGGCCGATTTGGTGGAACTTTTCCAGGCGATCAACGTCTTATGATAGCTAATAACCTTCTATTCAAGCCCAAGGAGGCTCAAAATGAAACCTAAATTCATGCTTATTGCTGTATCTGCTCTGGCCATTCTGGCAACCCTGACCGCCTGCACCAGCCGCACCCCCCAAGCCACAGCCACCAACTGCTGCAGTCAGACGCAGCTGCGGACCATTAGTGTCAGCGGGCACGCCGTCGTGTATGTGATCCCGGATATTGCCTACATTAACATTGGGGTACATTCCGATGGCGATACGGTCAGCGAGGCGCTGGACAGCAACAACACCCAGGCCCAGTCGATTGTAACCACTCTGAGTGAGTTCGGCATCGATCCCAAGGATATTCAGACCACGGCCTTCAATGTCTACCCCAATCAGGAATACAACAATGAAGGACAGGTTGTGCGCAAGTACTTCAGCGTCGACAACATCGTCTATGTCAAGGTGCGCGCGCTCGATAAGTTGGGTCAGATCCTGGATGCGGTTGTCCGGGCCGGTGCCAACCAGATCAACGGGATTTCGTTTGACGTTGAAAATCGCACCGAGGCTGAATCCCAGGCCCGGATCGCAGCCATCAATGATGCCCGGCAGCGGGCTGAAGAACTGGCCGCCGCCGCAGGTGTCTCACTCGGTGAACTGCAAACCGCCAGTGTTTACAACTCGGGTAATGCCATCCCGGTGTACGAAGGCAAGGGCGGCTACATGGCTGCTGATGCCAGCGTCCCGATGTCTGCCGGTCAGATGCAGGTCACTGCGGATGCCAGCCTGACTTACATCATCAAGTAAATATCCCCTCACCTCAGGGGCTGTCCCCAAAGCAGCGGACAGCCCCTGAGGCTATGTTCTCCAAACAGCAACAGCAAAAAACAAAAGCAGTAAAAACTGGCAGCCCGGAGCTGCCAGTTTTCATGAGGTTGGTTGGAGGTTGGTTACCCGACCAGATCTTGGCTCTCCGGCTGCAGTTTGCGCTTCAGCCGGGGGAGTCCCGTCCGGCAGCGGGTGGGTTTATTCGTAAGGAATTTCACTGATGCGGGAGAGTTTACCCAAGCGGTGGGTGGCGGTGATGCGGCGCACAGTGCCGGTGAGACCGCGCATGACCAGGCTGTCGGTCCGGGCACCGTCACCGAAATAGTCCACGCCGCGCAGTAAATCACCATTGGTGATGCCGGTGGCGGAGAAGAAGACATCCTCCGAGTTCACCAGATCATCAATTGTCAGGATCTTTTTGACATCATAGCCCATGGCCAGGCCGCGATCCAATTCGTCCTGCGAGCGCGGTGCCAGCCGGCCCTGGATATTGCCTCCCATGCAGCGCAGCGCCACTGCCGCCAGGACGCCCTCCGGCGTTCCGCCCGTGCCCAGCAGCACATCGATGCCCGCTTCAGGCATGGCCGCCATCAGGGCACCGGCCACATCCCCATCCGGGATCAGACGGATGCGGGCCCCCATGCGCCGCACCTCGGCAATCAAGGCTTCATGACGGGGTCGATCCAGGATGACCACAGTCAGGTCATTGACATCTGCCCCCTTGGCCCGGGCGATGGCGCGCAGGTTCACCGCAACCGGGGCTTCAATGTCAATCACATCCCGGGCTTCGGGGCCCACGGCAATTTTTTCCATGTAAACAAATGGACCGGGATTGAACATGGCCCCCCGCGGCGCCAGCGCCACGGTAGAGATCGAGTTGTGCCGGCCAAAGGCCAGCGGGCGGGTACCATCAATCGGATCAACCGCAATGTCCACCTCCGGCGGCACCCCCAGGCCCAGCCGCTCGCCATTGTACAACATGGGAGCTTCATCCTTTTCACCTTCACCGATGACTATGACGCCATCCATGTCCACCGTGTTGAGCACCAGCCGCATGGCATCCACTGCGGCCTTGTCAGCGGCGATTTTATCGCCGCGGCCCATGTACCGGCCGGCAGCCAATGCCGCCGCCTCGGTCACGCGCGCCAGTTCCAGCGCCAGATTACGGGTTGGTTTGGTTTCGTTCATCCCTGACTCCTCCTGGTCACAAATGATCTGGAAAGCAGGCCTCGCCTGCAAATTCCCACCGGTTCCCGCCGCCTCCCCCAGACGGCTGGTGTCGCCCTCAAACTCGGTTAATAATTTTCGTTTTAGCGGTAAAAATGAACGTGCGGCTGATGCGTCAGACCAGCCAGAGAATCAGATAAAAGCCAATCGGCGCGGCCCAGAACCAGGAATCCAGGCGATCCAATAGACCACCGTGTCCGGGCAGCAGCCGGCCGGAATCTTTGACCCCAAACTGCCGCTTGAGCATGCTTTCGCCGAAATCGCCCAGCGGGGCAACAACACCTAAAATGAGGCCAAAAATCAACCCCCACCGGCAGGTGATCTCCGGGACCATCAGGCCAAACACCGCGCCCAACAAAGCCCCGCCGGCAGCCGCCCCAAAAATGCCACCGACATACCCCTCCCAGGTCTTGCCCGGGCTGAGATTGGGGGCAATTTTATGCCGGCCGAGTAGATGGCCAAACAAATAGGCAAACCCATCCCCAATGGCAATCGCCCCGATCACAAGCAGAGCCCAATACAGCCCTCCCGGCAGATTGCGCAGGCTGATCAGATAGCCCCCCAGCCAGCCAACATACAAATAGCCGCCCAGGGTGATCACAAAATCAAACGCCGCGGTGTTTTGGCCGCGGGCATAGGCCACGGTGTGATATCCCATTGCCAACAGTGTCAATCCGACCAGGACTGGAACGCTGTCCCCCGCCCCCCAGAGGTGCCGGGTGAGTGCCAGCAGCGCCACTCCCGCCACCAGAATGGCCCGACAGGGGCGGTAACCGCCCCTCATAAAGAGGCGGCCATATTCCCAAGCCGCCACGGCCAGGATGGCCGCCACAAAGACCGCAAAAAACCAGCCGCCCAATGCTGCCAGGCCGACGCCGATCGGCAGCAGGATGAGGATCACGATCAGGCGCTCACGCAGCATCTGGCCCGTTCTCCGGGACACACTCCGCTGTCGTTGAGAGCCGTCCATAGCGACGGTCCCGCTGCTGGAATGACAGCAGGGCCTGACGCAATTCCTCCTTGTCAAAATCAGGCCAAAGAACCGGGGTCACATACCACTCCGCATAGGCGGCCTGCCAGATCAGGAAATTGCTGATCCGCATCTCGCCCGAAGTGCGGATGATCAGATCCGGATCCGGGATGCCGGCGGTAAACAAATGCCGGCTGATTGTTTCTTCATTAATATCTTCTGCTTTAACGCCTTCTGCAACAATCCGGCGCACCGCACAGGCGATTTCATCCCGCCCGCCGTAATTCCAGGCAATGCAGAGAACTAATTGGTCATTCGTGCGGGTGAGATCCATGGCTTGCTGGACGCTTGCCCGCAGCCGGTCGGAAAGCTGTTCCAGGCGGCCAATATGGCGCAGTTGAACGCCCTGCCGGTTGAGTTCATCCAGTTCACGGTCAATGACTTCGCCCAGAATATTCATTAGACCTTGGACTTCATCTTCCGGACGCCCCCAGTTTTCGGTCGAGAAGGCATAAATGGTCAGGTAGCGCACCCCAAATTCGACACAGGCGCGCAGCACGCGGCGCAAATTCTCCGTACCGGCACGGTGGCCAGCCAGGCGGGGCAGGCCGCGCGCTGCCGCCCAACGACCGTTGCCATCCATGATGATGGCAATATGCCGGGGAACTTTTTGCAGTTCGGGAACTGCCTTGGCAGACTTGGTCGGGGTCATAGGGAAGGATTAAACCTCCATAACCTCCTTGCCCTTGCGTTCGCCAATGACCTCCACTTGTTGAATCATCTGGTCGGTCAACTTCTGCAGTTCCTCTTCCGCCTTCTTCAGGTCGTCCTCTGAAATGAGTTTTTCGTGCTCGTATTCCTTGAGGTCCTTGATCACGTCGCGGCGGATGTTGCGAATGGCGACCCGGGATTCCTCCATGCGGTTGTGCACCATTTTCATCAAGTCACGGCGGCGTTCCTCGCTCAGAGGCGGCAGATTCAGGCGAATGGATTTGCCGTCATTGCTGGGATTCAGGCCCAGATCCGAGGCCAGAATGGCCCGCTCAATGGTTTTTAATGAGGAGGGATCAAACGGCCGGATCAGCAGGGCCCGCGGCTCGGGCACACTGATGGTGGCAAGCTGGATCAACGGTGTCGGGGCGCCGTAATAATCGATGGGCAGGCGTTCCACCAGCGCAGGACTGGCGCGACCGGTGCGGATACCTGAAAAATCCAGCTCCAGGTTATCCAGAGCGCCCTTCATTCGGGATTCGGCGTCTTTGATGGTTTCTTTTATCATGGCGTCCTCCTGGGGAGAATATAAAATCAAATGGTTAAGGGCAGCAGACTGCGCCCCAACACTTAAAGGATACCCTAAAATCTGTAAAAATACCAGTTCGTTTGCGGTTTGTTACGCGATATTGGCAGCTATGACGGGGTGGTG
>DAOQTN010000084.1:0-8828 GCA_035340555.1 Anaerolineaceae bacterium
GCGCACCGCGTTTGGGACGCGGGGGTCGGCGGTTCAAGTCCGCCCACCCCGACCTAACCACCAGAACCGCCGGGCGCCCGGTGGTTCTTTTTTTTGTCCAGCCATAATCCGATGACTCAGGTCCTCCTTTCCATCATAATCCCCGCTCATAACGAAGAAAGTCGTCTGCCCCAAACCCTGGAGCAGACAGCTGCCTTTTTAAAAATGCAACCATACAGTTCAGAAATCATTGTGGTTGAAAACGGCTCCACTGACCGCACACTGGCTATTTCCCAAGACTATGCCAGACGCATCGAGAACCTGATTGTCATTCACAATGATCTGCCTGGCAAAGGACGCGCGGTCCAGGCCGGCATGCTGGCTGCCCAGGGAGAGTTCCGGTTTTGTGCAGATGCCGACCTCTCGATGCCCATCACTGAAGTCAACCGATTCCTTCCACCACAGCTTCCCGCTGCCCCGGTCGTCATTGCGTCGCGCGAAGCTCCGGGGGCGGTCCGCTATAACGAACCGGCATATCGCCATCTGACCGGGCGGGTCTTCAACACCATGGTGCGCTGGGTGGCGCTGCCCGGGTTGCAGGATACCCAATGCGGCTTTAAATGCTTCCGAAGTGACGTGGTGGAACGCGTTTTTCCCCTACAAACCATCATGGGGTGGACTTTCGATGTGGAAATTCTATTTATTGCCCGCCGGATGGGTTATGCTGTCACCGAACTGCCCATCCCATGGTATTACAACGGAGACAGCAAGATTCGCGTGTTGAAACATTCCTGGCAGATGCTGTTAGACCTGTTGTCCATTCGCCGCAACGGCTGGCGCGGCTTGTACAACCGCTGAAGCCGGCAATGACCAGCGCCCAGCGTTTTCCCGATTTAAACTTTGAACAGGCGTATTGGTCCTCCGGCATATCGTCAGTGGCCGGATTGGATGAAGCCGGACGCGGGGCTTGGGCCGGACCGGTCTGTGCGGCAGCGGTCATTTTGCCCCCTGATCCGGCAGTTGGCGGACAATTGGCGGGGGTACGTGATTCCAAACAGATGACCCCGGCGGCCCGGGCTTTTTGGGCTCAAAAAATCCGCACAGTCGCATTGGATTGGGGCATTGGTTTTACCTCAGCCGCAGAGATTGATTGCCACGGCATCCTGCCGGCTACCCGGCTGGCCATGCTGCGGGCCCTTTCACTGATCTCAATCTCCCCAGGTCACCTCCTTATTGATGCGTTGCAGCTGCCCACAAATCCAGTTGTCCAAACCGCGTTAATCAAGGGGGATTCCCGGTCTCTTTCCATTGCCGCGGCTTCGGTATTGGCCAAAACTGCCCGGGATGAGCATCTGTTGAACTTAGAGGTCCATTACCCCGGCTACGGATTTGGCACCCATAAGGGTTATGGCACACAATTCCACAAACAAGCCCTGCAGCATCTGGGACCCACCCCGGTTCACCGCTCCAGTTTTGCCCCCCTAAAGCCCCTGAACTGCGCCCCGGAAAGAACCGCTCCATTCCTTCCTGGATTGAGCGGCCTCGGACCACCAACCGGACAGCTCGAAGAGGACGTCCCCGCCTTTTTTGCCGGACATGGCCGCCGTGATCTGGCTGCGCACTGCACCGCCGTTGCCACCGAGGCCACGCGCCTGGCCGTACGTTTCAACCTTCCTATCAGTCAAGCAATGGCCGGGGGCTGGCTGCATGATATCAGCGGGGTCATTCCCCTGGACCAGCGCATTGCGGCAGCAGAAGCCTGGGGGTTGCCCATCCTGGAAGCCGAAAGCCAGCTCCCCATGATCCTGCATCAACGCCTCTCCATGGTTGTGGCAGAAACCTGGTTCGGCTGCTTCGATCCGGTTGTGCTCTCAGCCATCGGCTGCCATACCACATTGAAATCCCATCCGGAAGGGCTGGACCTGCTCGTTTTTCTAGCCGACAAGCTCGCCTGGGACAAAGGCGGACAACCGCCCTATGCTGCGGCTGTAAATTCAGGCCTGGAGGTTTCATTGCTGGCCGGGGCCCGCGCCTATGTCGAATGGCTGCTGCCCCGGCTTGCCGTCCGTCATCCCTGGCTGGATGAATTCCTAGCCAGTGCAGCTTAATTCACAGATAACGCCACCACGGTTTTCCATCGGCAAAACAGGTGGAATTTTCAAAAAGCCCCAGCGGTAAAAATTATCCCAGGTCAGTTTCACCCCCAAAAAACAGTTTCATCCAATAAAAAATCGGAGAATTGCAGAATCTCTGCCATGACCTGAATAATCGAGCGCCCGGGGATCAACGGGGATCCAACCTTAAGTTAGCCACCATTCCAATCAACCGCCCATCCCTGTGCAAAAAAGTGGCCGTGCTGCTGGTGGCCGGACTTGGCAGGGGAGTCCGGTTAGCGTGACCGGCCTAAAGCAAAAAAATCAGAACGAAAGTTCTGTTTTCCGGAGCTTTTCCCACTGGATTTATGGTTGCAGGTATTCAAATTTTTACACACTCTGAACGCCAAGCGCTGTCCCCTTGGCCCTCCCGACCAACCCACCGCTGCCTGATTGCAGGGTGGTCGGGCTATATCGATCCAGGACTGAAATGATTGCCGCCAGGAGTTCTCTCCCCCCATTGGAATTCCACCTGCCAAGTGGAGATGTCAAACAGGGTGCGCTTGGCGCACCCTGTTTTAAAATTCTTCGCCTCTGCGACTATCCCAATTTACTTGACAACAACAGGCAGGAAGAGATCAAAGATGGAACCAACTGCGACAACCTGACTGTCAGAGATGGAGGAACAGGCATTTGAGGCCGTCAAAGCAACGGTATAGTCACCACCGGAAAAGAAGGTATGGCTGGGGTTCGGCTGGCTGCTCGTGCCGCCATCACCGAAGTCCCAAGTGTAACTGATCAAGCCATCGCCACCGGTCAGCATGGGCGTAAAGGCCACCGCGGTACCCTGCACCGGATTGGCCGGGAGCCAGGAAAAATCAACCGCTGTGATGGGTTCGCATATATCCAGCACAGTAACCGTCTGCATGGCTGTAGCCGAGGTGCAGCCGTTATTGGCAGTCAGCGTTACAGTATACTCGCCCGGATCAACATAAGTGTAATCCAACGGGTTGCCGGTACCGGTATCCCCATTGCCGAAATTCCAGTTGTAAGTCACCGGGGTGGCACTGGTGGCCGTTCCGGTGAAGGTGATCGTCTCATCTTCATCTGGATCAATCGGGCTGAAAGTGAAAGCCACACCCGCAATGGGCTCGCAGGAGGGGCAGCCCCCGAAGAAGCTCACCACGGCACCGAGCACATCCTGACGATCGGCCAGTCCCGCCAGACCTTCAATCGGCCAGGTCAGGAAGACGGTTTTGAAGGTTCCGCTGGTATAGCTGGTGCTGTTATAGTATGCATTGTTGTTCCATTTGAATGGATTGGTCACACCTGCGGCGGCAGTCTTGACCACGTTATCCGCATAGAGTGTCCCGAAACCGCTGGGCACCGTCAGAGTATAGTCTCCCAGACCATCGCCAATTGGATCCCCGGCAACCCCGACAGGGTTATTATTACTCACATCATTGGTGAAGCTTTGAACCTGCAAATACGTCGTATCAAACGTGGTCGACGAACCCACGTCGTAGAGATAATCCTGTGAGGACAGGAAGAAATTGCCGCCCTGATCCAGATAGGCAGCCAGTGCAGTTTCCTCGGCCGTGGACAGGGTTGTCTGATAGTCATTGCCGGTAAACCAGAACACCATCCTATAATCCGCCATGTCCGCCAGGGATGGCGATCCGGAAGTGGAGGTGCTCCAGAGCGCATAATCCAGTCCCAGGCCATCCAAAGCGGAGGTGTAATACGACTCAAAAGTATTGTTGGCATCGTCATCAACCAACAGGATGCAGGGCACCGGGTCGAGGGCCAGGTTCTGGATCAGATCAGCCGAAATGGTGATCTCCATTTCCAGCGACATATGGCCATCCGCCGCAGCCTGCAGGGTGTAGGTGCCGGCCGGCACGTCAATGGTGTAAGCCCCGGTCCCGGGATCACTGGTGACCGGTGCCAAAGGAGTGTCCAGCAGCGTGATGGTCGCCTGCAGGGGGGCACTGCTGACGGAATCCGTGACCACACCACTGAGGGTGTAGGTTTCGGCCGGGACAAGGGCAAAGTTTTGGGTTGTGGTGGTATCAGATACAACCGCCACTCCACTGACAGAAGCCGTCACATAACCGTACAGGCTGGCGGTAACCGTGTAGGTACCAGAAACCGCATCAGCGGTGTAATAACCGCTGCTGTCGGTTACCCGGTTGCGGGTGAAGCCGCCGGTTTCCACCGCCGTGATGGCGGCGCCTTCCAGTGGGTTGCTCGTATTGGCATCCGTCACCGTGCCATCCAAGGTGCCCAAGCCACCGCAATAGGCAATTGCTGTTTCAACCGCTTCGACAGAATCCAGAATACCATACCCCCAAACATTATTGGGGTGCCCGACATGCGGGACGCATTGGGCATCGATCTTTTCGTCGGCCGTATCCTGCAAGATGGTTTTGGTGGTGGGTACATCACCCCGTAAACAAGGTGCCGCCTCCCACATTAGCGCGATCAGAGCCGTCGTGTGCGGAGCGGCCATGCTGGTGCCGGACCAGCCCCCCTCATAGACACCACCCGGAACGGATGAACGAATATTGGTACCTGGGGCCGCCACCTCAGGCTTGAGGATGGTGTCGCCATAGTAGCTGGAGGGTCCGCGGCTGGAACTGCTGGAGATGGTGTCGCCCTGGGCAAAGTTCGCCGTGGAGATAATCTCTGGTACATAGCCCGGGTTGGAGATGGTGCTGCAACCCGACCCCTGGTTGCCGGCCGATTTGATGACGGCGATGCCGGCCGCATTCAAATTCTGAATGATGGTGCGGTAATCATAACCCGAGGGGTCATACCAGGAATTATTAATGGCATCCGGGGCCAGATCGGAGTTTGCATTGGCACGGTTAAGATCCCAGGGCGCCAGGAAGAATTCAAAACACTCGACGGTATCCGTTCCACCGCCGCCAATACCGGGGCAGGCGATCCACTGGGCTCCCGGGGCCACACCCACCTGATTACCCAATCCATCGTCACCAACCATCGTGCCGGTTGTGTGTGTACCATGGCCATCGTAATCATGCGGGTAGTCGTAACCGGTGGTGCCGTCCCACCAATTGAAGTTGTGATCATAAGTGTCCGGGCCGGTGGTGCCGCGGTAATGGTTGACCAAGGCCGGGTGATTGTATTCCACGCCAGTATCGTTGGAGGCCAACACCAGGCCATCCCCGTTGAAACCCAGGGTCCAGACATCATCTGCACCGATGCGAACAATATTCCATTCGATAGCCTTGGTCTTTTGTTCCGGGGTCATCTGTTTGATCACCGGATCCATGACCGGGGTGGGGGGAACAACAATCTTAGCCACCTCAGGCCGGGCTGAGAGCCAGGTGAGGGTGGTGAGGCCGCTGTCCACCTTGATCATGTTCTGGATGTACATCGACTCATAAGACACCCCTTCTTTTGCCAAATAGGACAGCAGGGGCTTCTGAGTTTTTTGCGCCATGGCGGTCAAGGCCTTGAAGACGTAAGCTGTCTTCTCCTGCTTGGTGGGCAGGGTCGCCGCAGCGGACACATCAGCCTGTTCGGCCATGATGACATAATATTCAGTATGGCCTTCAGCCGCGATGCGCTGCAGCAGAAGGGGGGCCACTTTTTCTGTGACCAGGGCAACCGGCGCAGCCGGGGCCCAGGCTGTGAGCAAGGACGTGAGCAAAATTGCCAGCATGGCAATTGCCAGTAAGGGGCGGAATTTCATTCAAATCTCCTTATGGGGAATGTCAGGACCGAATCGAATCAGCCCAAGGGGAATATTGATGCCTGATTATAACGGAATTAAGGTTTTCCAATCTACAGCCAAATGACAGGTTTTAGCGCGCCAAAAGGCAAAATCAACCGGGATGTCAACGGGTGGCTTTATGATCTGTGCCCTCCCTTTATTGTGCCCATCACATATCGTTTATTATTCCTATTTCATTCCTATTGGTCTCAATTCATTTATGGTTCTATACTTGATTAAATGAAGGAGCTCTTCTACAAAAAATAAAAAAGGCGGCCAACTGGCCGCCAGATTCGTCAAATTCAATTCTTATGCCTGGGGCCTGGTTTTCCACGCCCAAAGCGCCAACCCGGCACTCCCCAATGCCAGGGCAGCCACCAACACTTCAATGGGCCATACCTGCCATGCCCAGATGGTGGAACTGGCCACGGCCAGCATATCCACCACGCCGTGCACCAGGATGGCACCAGCCAGCCACCAGCCACCGCCGCGCAATGCCGTCACCCCGCGCCAGACCAATACACTCAACGAAAGGTGCAGTATGATCGCCACCAGACGCTCGACGCCTCCGGCCAGGACATGGTGCCAAGGCGTCGACCAGAACAGGCCGGCCTGCGCCTTTAATAATTCCATCCAGGCCGGCAGGGATGTGCCGTTGTCAATCGCCGCCTGGACAACCAGCATGGTCACAAAGTTGACCAACACCAAGAGCCCGATAAAAATGCTCTCAATGCCGCCATGCCCGGCACCGGCCAATAGAGCGGATTGGCGCGGTTGTGCTTTGGTTTTCATCAGTTTAAAACCAATCCACCGTGCCGGCTCCTCGCACAGGCCAGCCATTAGCCCCAGGATGATGGCATTAAACCACGGGGCAAAGGCTTCTGCCGGCTGCCACATCCCGGGTATTTTGAAAAGCGCCGTCAGCCCCTGCAGTAGGGGGATATGGACAACCTGTGAGCCGATGAAGGTCAACACACCGACGCCAAACACCCCCCAGGCTGCTTTGCGGGTAAAAACACCTGCATTCACCGCCCGCCGCACCAGCCAGAATCCCAGCAAAAGAGGGGTTCCAATTTGAATGGCAATCGTCAGAACATACACCAATTTACCTAACATTTTCCGCTCCCATGTTTCACGTGAAACAATTTCAGTAATATTTTAAGTGGCTCAGCATCCTGGAAGGAGTGCGGCGGACAATCCAAGTAACGTCCGTCTCGATATTCGAGCCATTTGAGGGCTTACAGAGCAAGGCATCCCAACGACGCTGATGAAGCCAAAAATCCCACGATAGATCTGTTTCTCATAGTTCCTGCCTGCGCAGCACCAGCCAAGCCCCCAGCAGCGCGGCCAGGGCCAACCCCAAACAGACCGCCAGGGCGCTCCAGGCTGTTTCGCTGTTGCCCAGAGCGGCCTGTGTGCCCCACTTTAACAAGCTGGCAGGCATCAGCTTACCAGTGGTCGGAATGGTCTCCAGAATGCCCAGCAGAATCGCTAATCCAAAGGCAATCCCGCCTGCAACAACCTGCGTCCGGGCCAGAGTGCTGGCCAGCAGGGTGATGCCGACATAGATAAAAATGTAAGCCAGCAGCAGCCCATTCAACGCCAGCCAACCGCCCACGGGCAGTGGCTCAAACAGCACCAGGGTGTAATAATAGCTGCCTAATCCAGCAAGCGCCACGCCCACACCAAAGGTGATCAGCAGGGCAATCGCCTTGGCCGCCAGAAAGCTGCTCCGGGGCAGCGGCTTGGTGAGCATCAACGCCGCGGTGCCGCGCTCTTTCTCGTTGGTCACGGCGCCCATGCTCAACAGCACTGCCAGCAGGAGCCCGAATTGGCTCATGTTCTTGAGATATTGGCCCACGGCATCGGTCACAGTAGGGGCAGGGAAAACAGATGCAATTGCCGCCGTCTCCGGAAAAGACTTCATCATCTCGGGCATGAACTTTGCCAGCAGCGGCGAAGAAAACCCGAACGCCACGAAAACGACGATCACGATCAACAGGCGGCGGGTGCGCCGCTGTTCCAACCATTCTTTGCGTAGTGCAGTTAGAAAATTCATGCCACTATCCTCAAAAACACGTCTTCCAGTGTCGGTTTGACCAGTTCATAACGTTCAAGTGTCAGGTCAGCAGCCACAGCCAGCCGCAGCAACTCGCGCTGGGCCAGCGGCAGGTCGAGCACCTGTACGGTTGCCGCCGGTCCGTCCAGAGAAACAGCGCTGACCCAGGCCAGCGTTTTAAGGTTCGCGATCCAGGCTGTAAAGGCCTCTACCGAGCGCGCAGCTGCCTCCACCCGCAGTGCAGGTGCTGCGTAGCGATCAATCAACTCGTCTCGTCGACCTTCAACCAGCAATTGCCCGTGATCAATCACCGCAACGCTATCGCAAATTCGCTCCACGTCTGCCAGGATATGGGTGGACATGAAGACGGTGCACTGGCCACGCAACCCTTCAATCAACTCCAGCACGCCCTTGCGGCCGGCGGGGTCCAGGGCACTGACGGGCTCATCCAAAAGCAACACCTCAGGCCGGTGATACAGCGCCTGGGCCAATCCCAACCGCTGGCGCATGCCCCGGGAATAGCCCCCCACACGACGCTTGCGCGCCTCGGTCAAGCCAGTCAGTTCTAGCAGTTCGGCAGACCGTTTCTGGCGCTCGACAGTTGTGTGACCGTAGAGCCGACCCACATAATCCAAAAACTCTACCGCCGACATCCAGGGGTAAAAGGCGGGTTCTTCAGGCAGGTAACCCACCCGACGGCACAACAGATGCCCATCAGCGCGCAAATCCACCCCGGCAACGCAAACTTCGCCAGCATCGGCCCGTGCCAGTCCGGCCAGAATACGGATGGTGGTGGTCTTGCCGGCGCCGTTGGGGCCTAAAAAGCCGAATACGGCACCAGGTTCCACCGACAGAGAGAGGCCATTCAGCGCCACAAATGAGCCAAAAGCCTTGCGCAGGCCCTGCGCTTGAATGGCGCTCATGCTTCGTCTTCCTCTCGCCCGGCCAGCAGGTA
>DAOQTN010000085.1:0-8824 GCA_035340555.1 Anaerolineaceae bacterium
GGTGTAATGCGCCCGGTCGCCGCCCTCCGCCATTTGCAGCTTGGCAATTTCCAGGTACCAGTCCGCAAACTCGCCCCAGAAGAAATCATAAATCTGCCGTCCGGCTTCACCATATTGGTGATTGGTAAACAGCCTTTCCACATCCCGCACCAGGGTTTGAAGCCGGGCCCAAATCCAGGAGTCCGCCAGCGTCCAATCCGGGGCTGCCTGTGGCTCGGCCGGGGCGGCATCGAGCACGCCGATGATAAATCGTCCGGCGTTCCAGATTTTATTGGCAAAATTGCGATTGGCCTCAACCTTCTTCAGGCTTAAATTGGCATCATTGCCTGGAGTGGATCCCACCAGCAGGGTGAAACGCAGGGCATCCGTGCCCATTGTTTCCATGACTCCCAGGGGGTCAATTGAATTGCCCTTGGTTTTGCTCATCTTTTGACCGTGCTCATCCCGGATGATGCCGTGCAGATACACGGTGCTGAACGGCACCTGACCGGTGAACTCCAGGCCGAACATGATCATGCGGGCCACCCAGAAGAAAAGAATGTCATAACCGGTTTCCATCATTTGAGTCGGGTAGAAGTAGGCCAGGTCGGGGGTTTGTTCCGGCCAGCCCAGAGTGGAGAACGGCCACAGCCCGGATGAGAACCAGGTATCCAGCACATCCTCATCCTGCTGGATGTTGGGGCTGCTGCAGTGAGCGCAGGCGGTGGGATCGGTGCGCGACACGGTCATCTGGCCGCAGTCGGTGCAATACCACACCGGAATGCGGTGCCCCCACCACAACTGGCGGCTGATGCACCAGTCCTGAATGTTTTCCATCCAGTTGTAGTAAACTTGGTAAAACGTTCCGGCACAATGGTGATGCGCCCGTCGCGCACCGCAGTCAGGGCGGCATCCGCCAGCGGCTGGATTTTCACAAACCACTGGGTCGAGATCATTGGCTCGACAATTTCACCACCGCGCTGGGAACGCGGCACGTTCAGGGTGTAGGGCTCCTCTTTGATCACCAGGCCGGCGGCGCGCATGTCGGCCCACAGTTTCTTGCGGCACTCGAACCGGTCCAGGCCGGCATAATGGCCGCCGTGCTCGTTGATCCGGGCTTCCAGGGTGAGGATGTTGATCATCGGCAGGTTGAATTTTTGCCCGATGGCATAGTCGTTGGGATCGTGGGCCGGGGTGATCTTGAGAGCGCCGGTGCCGAAGGCCCGGTCCACATACTCGTCGGCAATCACCGGGATGGCCCGGCCCAGGATGGGCACAATCACCTGGCGACCCACAAAAGCCTGATAGCGTTCATCCTCAGGATGCACCGCCACCGCCGTATCGCCCAGGATGGTTTCGGGACGGGTTGTGGCCACCGGGATGTATTCCTCCGGGTTGTCGGCCAGGCGGTATTTGAAGTAATACAGGAAGCCGGGTTCCTCGGAATATTCCACTTCCAGGTCACTGACGGCGGTGCGCAGTCCCGGCGACCAGTTGATCATGCGCAGTCCGCGATAGATGAGCCCCTTCTCGTAAAGACGCACAAAGGCCTCGCGCACGGCCCGGCTGAGTCCGTCATCCAGGGTAAAGCGCTCGCGCTGCCAGTCACACGAAGCCCCCAAGCGCCGGATCTGGCTGGTGATGATGCCGCCGTATTTGTTTTTCCAATCCCACACGCGCTGTACAAAGGCATCCCGACCCAGCTGGTCGCGGCTGGTGCCTTCCCGGGCCAGGGCCTTTTCCACCTGCAATTGGGTGGCAATGCCAGCATGATCGGTGCCAGGCAGCCACATGGCGGCATATCCCTTCATGCGGTGGTAGCGGATCATCAGGTCTTCCATGGCCACAAACAGGGCGTGGCCCAAATGCAGTTCACCGGTGACGTTGGCCGGTGGAATGGAAATGACATAAGGCTCACGCGCCGGGTCAAACCCGGGTTTGCGGGGGTCATTGGCTGGGGCAAAATAGCCGCTTTCCTCCCACCAGCGGTACAAACGCTGTTCGGTGGCGGCAAAATCATAGGCTTTTGGCAGTTCGGTCATGGTGATCCTCGTAGAAAAATTTCAAAAAACAAAATATTGTCTGGTAAAAGTAAATGGCGGTCGGTGGCAACTCAATCCGGTCATCTGCAACCGGGCCAGGCTGCCCACCGGTGGCCGCACGGTTTGCCCGTTCGATCCTCAATCCTCGCCCTCCAAAAAGGCGAGCCAACCGGGAAGTTCTTCCATAAAATCTGGCGGCAGCTCATGCCCCAAGGCGGGATACAGGCTGAACCAGTGCGGCAGGTGATGCTCCGCCAGCCAGTCGGCAGTTTTTTCGGCCAGATCGGCCCAGCGCTGGTCAGCTTCACCTGCCAGCAGGACGCCGCGCGGGGCGACGCCCCGCGGTAAGTCCTCCAGTTCTTTCAATTCCAGGCGCGCCGGGGCCACGGCCAGAAAACCGCGCACCGGAAAACGGGCTTCAAAGGCCAGCCGGATGGCCTCCCCGCCGCCTTGTGAAAAACCGGCCAGCACCACCCGGTTGTCGTCAAAGTTGTGGGTGCGCATGAGAGTCTCGACCTGGGCGGTGATCTCGCTCCCGGCCCGGTCCGCATCATCCCAGCCAAAAGTGGCGCAGCTGGTCACTTGGGAGGACTGCAGCATCGCCACCCCCCAGCCGGCTTTCAGCGCGGCACTCCACTCGGGGGCAAACATCTTGCGGTTGCCGCTCCAGCCGTGGAGCACCACCAGCAGCGGAGTTCCGACAGCGCCTTCGGGCGGCAGATGCAGATCGTATTCGGGGTGGCTTTGAGCGTTGGCTGCGAGTAGTTTCTGTTCACAGTCCATCAGCAGCTGTTGGAAGCGCGACAGATCCTGCAGCGGTGCCAGATCTTCATCCCGGCGCAGTTGGATCGGCGACCACCAGTACCCGGCCGCCAGGCCGGATTCCAGTGTGGTCAGCGCGTCGGCGGAACGTCCCAGCCGGGCCAGCATGCAAGCCCGCCAGTAGGGGTAGAGCCAGCCCTGCTCCGGGTAGGCGGCAGCAATATTGTCCACGGCGCTCAACGCAGCGGCATAATCGCCAGCTGAATAGGCGGCAAACATCCGCATCCGTAACTGTGAAAAGGTTGGCTTGTCCATGATTATTCTCCGGTTAAAAAACAAACAACCCAATTCATCCCTGAGGACGAAAGGGCTGCTTCCGTGGTACCACCTCAATTCACCGGCAACTGCCGGCGCACTCATCCCCGGACCGAATTATCCGGGCTGCGCTGTAACGGGCTTACCCGTGCTGTTCTATTTTCCCAGGGGGATTTCTTCAGCAAACAGGCCAGGCGACTTCGGCCTGGATTAACCCGGGGAGGTTCTCAACCTGTGACCTCTTTCTCTGGCGGGGTTTCCGGCGGCCTACTCCTCCTGGCGGAGGACATATGCGCTTGTTGAATGTATTATAAGGTCGTAACCGGGGGGTGTCAATGGGATTTTTGCAATTGGGCTTCCGGCGGAGGGTGGAATGCCTGTCTGGCGGACACCCCTACAGATCCCCCGACGGATCGCCCACCAGACAACCAGTCAGATAATCCGGCAGAGGTCAGGATGCTTTTGGGGGTTCGAAAGTGCACGGCCGGGAATATCCCAGGCAGACAAACCCCTGTTTTTCTAGAATGGGCTGGCTCATTGGGCTGGCATCTACATATAAAAGAGAGAAACCCCGCCGCCAGGCCGCCTGGGCTCGTACAGCCAGCAGTCCTGTGTACAATCCGCGTCCCCGATATTCAGCCAGGGTTGAACCGCCCCACAAACTGCCAAATGGCGTGCCGGGGTGGTAGTAGATCCAGGCAGCACTGACCACGCGCCCGTCCACCCAAGCAGCATGGATGCTGATCAGCTCAGGGTTATTGTGCAGATCGGCTTTCAGATGATCTGCCAGCCAGGGGCGTTCCTCATGCCAGACCTCCTCGGCCATGGCCTGGATGCCATCCACCCCGGCGTCGTCTATTACGGGGCGGATCTCCGGCGGGATGGGCCGGGCCAGCAGTGGATGATCGGGGGTTAATTGCAAAACCAGCAGGGCTTCGGGGTCTTCAATGATAAAACCATGGGCCTGCAGCCGTTCTTTGAGATCTGCCGGTGGGTCGCAGTCGTAGAGCTTCCATTCAAAACTGCGTCCCAGAGCGCTGAAAAAATCAATCTCCTGTTGAATGGCCTTATCGGCCGTGGCTGCAGTTAGTTCGGAATACTCGATGAAGGCCGGCCCGTCTTCAGGGGTGAACTGGCGCACCACACCATTGACCTCCTGGCGGATCATGCCGGGCCAGGCGACCTGCTTGCGTTGGTGATGATTGAATATTGCCATCAATTCAGTTGTGTCCACGGGCCTTCCTTGCCTCTGATCACCCGATTCTACCTCATCCGGTGGCTAATCCGGCAGATCATCCAATACCTGCTGCATGGCTTTTTTATATGCCCTGAAGGCGTTTCGTCCGGCCTCAGTCATCCGCAGCAGGGTTTGCGGCTTTTTGCCGTTGAAACGTTTCTCCACAGTAATATACCCCGCCTCTTCCAGCTTGCCCAGATGGGTGGCCAGATTCCCCCAAGTGAAGCCGGTCATACGCATTAGGAAAACATAATCGGAGCTCTCAACCGCGTAAAGGTAGGTCAGGATTGTCAGACGGGCAGGCGCGTGGATCAACGGATCAAGGCTGGTTAACGGATGATTCTCGAGGTTGGCCTCGGGACGGGTTTTCAGATTGAGATCGGGATTTGACTTGGGATTGGGCATGTCAGTCCTCCCCGCCGGGCAGATCGAGGGGGGGATTGGCCTTCAGCCAACGGAAGAAGGTCACCAACCCCAGCCCGATCATCAGGCTGGAGATGACCCCGAATACAATCGGGAAGCCATGATGGGCGGTGCCCAAGTGCTCCGCCAGCCATTCCCCGGTCAGGGGGGCCATAAAGAGCAGGATGCCATAGAAATAAGCCCGCGGATAATCCAACAGCACCCCGGCGATGCAGAAGGCACTCAGTCCTAGAATGCCCAACGGCCAGCTGCCCATGGATTGCAGGAATAATCGCGGGCCATCCTGGGGTGGAATGGTTCCACGCGAAAACAGGATCATCACCAGCATACCCATAAGTAATGAAGCGGCTGTGATGAGCACAACAACCAGGATGACTTGGCGCACCCGCTTCCGGCGTGCCGGGCCAAAGGTAACCTGCCCCAACCGTGGCGAGACTACCTTGCGGCGCACCCAACGGATGGCTAGATAGACCACGGCCCAGAAAGGCAGGAAGATGGCTGAACTCCAGAAATCACCCAGGGATTTTGTCAGCAGCGGGGCCAGGGCAAATTCCAGCATCACACAGCCAGCCAGCACCTCCCACAGACCGTCGGCCAGGGTGGCCCGGAAAGCCTTTTGCTCGGCAGCTCTGATACTGATGGGGGTTTGCATTTTGCGCTCCTTGATTTTCCTAAAATAACTTTTTATTACAAAGTACTTTTATAGTATACGGCTATTGCTGAAAATGTCAAGAGGTATTTGGGGGGCAAACTTGGCCCGCCCCTTGTAAGTAGAACATGTTTTCGGTATAATCGAAATCGCCCCTGTTCACCCGACTGGAGCCCGGATTTGAAATCCAGATTAAAAGACTCAAATTTCCCGGTGGTATAATGAACGGTTGCGTTGATTTAATCAGAGGTGCATATGACCCAGGATGTTATTCGCGTGGTGGGCGCCCGTGCCCACAATCTTAAAAATATCACCGTGGAAATTCCCCGTGACCGGCTGGTGGTCATCACCGGTTTGTCGGGCTCAGGCAAGAGTTCTTTGGCATTTGATACCATCTTTGCCGAGGGGCAGCGCCGCTATGTCGAATCCCTCTCCGCCTATGCCCGGCAGTTTTTGGGGCAAATGGAAAAACCGGATGTGGATTCCATCGAAGGATTGTCGCCGGCCGTTTCCATTGACCAGAAATCCACCTCGCATAATCCCCGGTCCACGGTTGGAACCGTCACCGAAATCTATGACTATCTCCGCCTGCTGTTTGCCCGGGTGGGTGTGCCCCATTGTCCGGTTTGCGGGCGTGAGGTGGTCAAACAGTCAGCCCAGGAGATTGTCGATACCCTCATGGCCCTGCCGGCTGGCAGCCGGTTGATGATTTTGGGCCCGGTGGTGCGCGGCCGCAAGGGGACTTACGCGGCGGTATTTGATGATGTCCGCAAGGCCGGATTTGTGCGCGTGCGTGCCGATGGAGTGGTCTACAGCCTGGATGATGAGATTACCCTTGACCGTTATAAGATCCACACCATTGAAGCGGTGGTGGACCGGCTGATCATCGAGCATCCGGCTGAATCGACTGAGATCGAGGCCTTTCGTTCCCGCCTGACCGACTCGGTGGAGACCGCCCTGAAAGTTGGCGAGGGCTATTTGACGGTGCAAAACCTCTCGGTCGAGCCGCCAATGGACCTGTTCTTCTCGGAACACCTGGCCTGCCCCGAGCATAATATCAGCCTGCCCGAAATTGAACCGCGCACCTTTTCCTTTAATACACCGCACGGGGCCTGTCCTGACTGCCAGGGATTGGGCAGCAAGCTGGAAATCGACCCCGACCTGCTGATCCCCGACCCCGAGCGCTCACTAAATGAGGGCGGCATTGCAGCCCAGGAATGGAACGGCCCGCGCGAAGAAGGCGGCTATTATTGGGGTATGGTCAAGGCCGTGGCCTCGCACTACCATATCGACCTGAATGCCCCCATTAACAGCCTGCCGCCCGAGAAACTGAACCTGATCCTTCACGGTACCAACGGCGAAGAGGTGACCATCCATTACGAAGGCCGCGACGGCCGATCGGGCACCTACCGCACCGCTTTTGAAGGGGTTATTCATAACCTGGAGCGGCGCTTCCGCGAGACCAATTCGGATTACGTCCGCAACAAGATCACTGAATTTATGAGCGACCGCCCCTGCCCAACCTGCGGCGGCAACCGGCTGCGCCCCGAAGCATTGGCTGTGACCGTGGCTGATGTCAACATTGTCACCGCAACGGAGTGGCCCGTTGTGCGCACCCTGGCTTGGGTGGACCGTCTGTTTGGGCCGGAGTCACCTCTCAATGAGCGCGGCAAGATCATTGCTGAGCGCATTCTAAAAGAAATCCGCTCCCGGCTGGGTTTTCTGGTGGATGTGGGACTGGATTATTTGACGCTGCGGCGCTCGGCCGGATCGCTTTCTGGCGGTGAGGCCCAACGCATCCGCCTGGCCACCCAGATCGGCTCCCGATTGATGGGCGTCTTGTATGTGCTGGATGAACCCTCCATCGGCCTGCACCCGCGCGATAATGACCGCCTGCTGGCCACTCTGCGCAATCTGCGCGACCTGGGCAACACCGTGCTGGTGGTTGAACACGATGAAGAAACCATCCGTTCGGCGGATTGGATTTTGGACCTGGGCCCGGGTGCTGGCGAACATGGTGGGCGTCTGGTGGCTGAAGGCACAGTGGCGGACATCCTTGCCAACCCTGAATCGCTGACGGGAGCCTACCTGTCAGGGCGGATGAGCGTGCCCATGCCGGAGCATCGCCGCCCAGGCAATGGCAAATGGTTGAAGATCGTCGGCGCCCGCGCCAACAACCTTAAAAACCTCACCGTCTCCATTCCGCTGGGGCGGCTGGTATGCATTACAGGAGTTTCGGGCTCAGGCAAATCCACCTTGATGGTCGATGTGCTCTATAACTCGCTGGCACGCCAACTCAACCGGGCGCATACCGTGGCCGGCGAGCATGATACGATTGAAGGTGTTGAACACTTGGATAAGATCATCAACATCGACCAATCACCCATCGGACGCACCCCCCGCTCCAACCCGGCCACCTACACCGGTTTGTTTGATGAAATCCGCGTCCTGTTTGCGGAAATGACCGAAAGCAAGATGCGCGGCTACAAGCCGGGACGGTTCTCATTCAACGTGCATGGCGGGCGCTGCGAGGCCTGCCAGGGGCAGGGCCAGCTGCGCATTGAAATGCAGTTCCTGCCAGATGTCTATGTCCCGTGTGATGTCTGCCAGGGGCGGCGTTTCAACCGGGAAACCTTACAGGTACACTTCAAATCCAAATCCATTGCTGATGTGCTGGATCTGACAGTTGATGAGGGTGTGGAGTTCTTTGCCGCCCATCCCTCACTGATGAACAAGCTCAAACTACTGCAGGAAGTCGGGTTGGGATATATCCGCATCGGTCAGTCAGCCACGACTCTGTCGGGCGGCGAAGCCCAACGGATCAAACTGGCGCGCGAACTCTCCCGCCGGGCCACCGGACGCACCCTTTATGTGCTGGATGAACCCTCGGTGGGACTGCATGCCGCCGATGTGCACAAGCTGATCGAGGTGCTGCAGCGGTTGGTGGCGGCGGGCAACTCAGTCCTGATCATTGAGCACAACCTGGATATCATCAAGGTCGCTGACCACTTGATTGACCTGGGACCGGAGGGGGGTGACCGCGGCGGCCTGCTGGTGGCAGCCGGCACCCCCGAAGATATCTGCGACGTGCCCGAATCGTACACTGGTCAATTCCTGCGCAAATATCTCGCCGAGCGCGGCGAGGTCATGAACCGGCGGTAGCCATCCCCGGCTGGAGAACTTCGGCCGCTCTGGCGGGGCGGTCCGTTTTGTATTTCTGCCGCGGCAGAAGGCGCCTGCCGGCGGCAAAACACCGCTTGTCGCGGGATGGTTTGAGTATCGAATTTGATTATTCGTTTTGTGTCCATGAGTTGACAAATAAGAACATTTGTGCCAGTATTAGGGTATGAAGTTGAGCGTTTATGCCCAGCAACTCGGTATCTCGTATCGCACTGCCTGGCGCTGGTTCAGAACTGG
>DAOQTN010000086.1:0-6364 GCA_035340555.1 Anaerolineaceae bacterium
GGGGCAGCCACACCAATATTAATCCCAATATTGCCGGCCTGCACCTCGTAACGGAATTTGCGTGCGGCTGATCCACTCGAAGTGAACAGACTGGCCTGATTGCCGTACGTACCGCGATTGATGACAGCAATCGCCTCATCAAAACTATCCATATGTGCAACCCCCAGCACCGGCCCGAAGATCTCTGTGCGGGCAACCTCACCCCCAAGCGGAAGATCCAGGAGGATGGTTGGCCGTACAAAATAACCGTTTTCGTAACCCTGTATGACCGCCCGGCGTCCATCAACTGGCAGGCTGGCGCCTTCCGCAGCTCCCTGGCTGATTAAACGCTCAATGCGTTCCTTGCTGGCTGAATTGATCACGGGTCCCATCTGGATCCCCGGTTCAAGGCCATTGCCTACCCTGCGGTTGGCAGCCGCTTCGCAGATTCTTTCGACAAATGGACGACGCGCTTCGCCAATGGTTATAGCCAGCGAAGTGGCCAGGCAGCGCTGACCTGCACATCCAAAAGCTGAATCAGCAGTAATCTTAACCGCCATGTCCATGTCTGCATCTGGCAGGATGATAATCGGATTTTTCGCCCCGCCCTGGGCTTGCACTCGCTTGCCGTTCTCAGCTGCCCGCCGATAAATATAGCGGGCGGTCTCGGTGGCTCCCACAAAGGTAATCGCCCGAATCTGTGGGTGGTCAAGAATACTGTCCACGGCTTCCTTTGCGCCATTAACCAGATTGACCACGCCCTTTGGTAATCCGGCTTGCTCAATCAATGTAAAGATCAACTGCATGGTCATTGGCGTTTTTTCAGACGGTTTGAGCACGTAAGTATTGCCACAGGCCAGGGCATACGGCAGATACCAAAACGGGATCATCCCCGGAAAGTTAAAGGGAGCAATCGTGGCACACACGCCAACCGGCTGACGCAGCATAATCTCGTCCAAACCCGGCGCGATATCTTCGGCAATTTCGCCTTTCATCATCATCGGAATACCACAGGCTACTTCTACGTTTTCAATTGCGCGTCGCATTTCCCCGATGGCTTCTTCGACTGTCTTGCCGCATTCCATCGTGATCGTCCGCCCAATTTCTTCCAGGTTTGACTCGAGCAGAGCCTTCAGCTTGAACAGGTATTGGATCCGGTCCTGCGCTGGCGTCTGGCGCCAGGCGGGCAGGGCGGCCGCTGCAGCCTGGGCCGCGGCATCCACTTCTGCAGCAGTCGAAAGCGGCGTGCGCCACAGCACCTCACCCGTGGCCGGATTGATCACATCTACGGTTTCAGCAGCTTTCGATGCGACCCAGGTCCCATCGATATAATTACGGAACGTTTTCACAGGAAACCTCACCTTATTCTGGAATATGAAATAGATTATTGCTTATAATACAACAATATTGTATAATATGCAATAATGACCGAAATACAATCCCTTGCCCGTGGTTTGAAAATACTATCGCTTCTGAGCCAATCTCAGGATGGCGTCAGCATTACTGAACTGGCCGAATATCTTGATGTTGACAAGGGTAGCGCTTCGCGCCTGGTTGCCACGCTGGCGAGTTATGGCTATGTCGAGAAAGATGAGCTTACCCGCCGCTATCATGTCGGTTCACAGGTGGTTAGCTTGAGCCGTAGTGTGTTAACCCGTTTGCCCATGCGTGAGGCTGCCAAGCCATATCTGCGTCAGATGATGCAGCGTACCGGTGAGTGCGCTCACCTGGCCATTCCCGCCCAGGGAAAGGTGATGTATATTGATCAGGTTGAGTCGCCGGTTACCTTGCGCGTCAATGCCCAGGTGGGAACCATGAACCCCCTGCACTGCACCGCACTTGGCAAGGTTTTGCTGGCTTATGGTGATCTGGATCTGCCCTCTGATCTTGCTGCCTTTACCACCAATACCATTACAGACCCGGAAACATTGCACCGTCATTTAGAAGAAATCAGGCAGTTGGGCCTTGCTGTAGACGACGAAGAATTCGATCTCGGTGTACGCTGCATTGCTGTGCCCGTTTTTGACTTCCGAGGTAAGGCTGTAGGAGCAATTGGCATTTCAGGGCCTGCCACACGGATGACGGCCGAGCGAATGCCAGATTTAACCGCAATCGTTGTCGAAATTGGCAAAGCCCTTTCAGAACGCATGACCTTCTCTCGTTAGAAAACGCCCGCAATTTGATTCGCGGGCGTTTTTTATTGACCTTATAGAACAACCATATTGCATAATACGCAACAACTGGAAGCAGATATGACTTCATCCCCCCAAATATCTCAAAATGAATTAACCCATCAGCGCACCGCACATGCGGCTGCATACTTGCGCGGCGCCCTGCCTCACCGCATGGATCTCTCTCTCTCAGAAGCGCTGGTGATAGGCTTGTTACGTCAGGGCGTTAAGACATATTTCACCGTACTCGGACATGGGTCCACCGAATTGGGTGAGGTGCTGCGAGTCTATCAGTCTGCCGGCCTGGTCAAAGTTTATGGGTTACGCAGTGAGATTGAAGCTTCGCACGCGGCCACCGCGCTGCGGTGGGCCGCTGACGAAAAGTCGGCTGTGGTCACATCCATTGGGCCGGGCGCTCTACAGGCACTGGCTGCTTCTCTGGCCCCCGCGTCAGACGGCATTGGTGTCTGGTATATTTTTGGCGACGAGACAACCCAGGACGAGGGTTTTAATATGCAGCAGATCCCGAAGCATGAGCAGGGCTTGTTCTTGCAGTTGGCTGCTACAATGGGCCGCGCTTACAGCCTGCACACCCCATTGGCGCTGCCCACTGCCCTGCAGCGTGGCGCGTCAATTGTAGATCACCCCACCCGGCCAGCTCCATTCTACCTGCTGCTTCCAATGAATACCCAGGCTGCCTGGCTGCCAGATTTTAACCTGGAGGAACTACCCAGCGCCGGATTTTCTACCCCTGGCGCGGCTGAAGGAGATTATCCACAGGTCGCCCAATGGATCCGAGAAGCAGATCGTATCATCATCAAGGTTGGCGGTGGTGGACGCAAATCCAGCTCTGAACTGACCAAACTGCTGGAACATTCTGGTGCTGTTCTGGTTCACACACCAATTGCCACCGGCTGCGTCCCATACAGCCATCCGCAAAACATGGGCGTCGGCGGTTCCAAGGGCTCATTATGCGGAAACTATGCCATGGATAATGCTGATCTCCTGATTGCAGTTGGTACACGTGCCGTCTGCCAGTCAGACTGCTCACGAACAGGGTATCCCCAAGTCAAACATGTGATCAATATCAATGCCGACCTGGATGATGCCACCCACTACACCAGAACCCTGGCGTTGGTTGGAGACGTACGCAGGACCCTCGAAAAGCTGAACCATGTTCTTGCTGAAACAACTCCGCAGGATAAGTCAACCTGGTTGGCTGCCTGTGCAGAGCAGAAAACTGCCTGGCAAACCTTCAAACTTCAACGTGTTTTGAATCCAGTCTTGCCCGATGATTATTGGGGCAGGTCAGTGCTAACGCAGCCCGCAGCAATCAAGATTGCCACAGATTGGGCCAAAGCACAGGGCGTTATCTGCTTCTTTGATGCGGGAGATGTCCAGGCAAATGGTTTTCAGATTGTGGAAGATGAACGTCCAGGGCAGACATTCACCGAGACTGGTGCCTCCTACATGGGGTTCGCCGTATCGGCATTACTGGCCACGGGTGCGTCATCCAGGCCGTTCTATGCCCTGGCCCTCACTGGCGATGGATCCTTCACAATGAATCCACAAATTCTGATCGACGGTGCAGAACACAAGGCCCATGGCTGCATCTTGCTGCTGGATAATGGCCGGATGGGTGCCATCACCGGGCTGCAGGAAGACCAGTACGGCGTTGGCTTTGCCACCTGGAACACAATGCACGTGGACTACCTGGCCTGGGCTCGGTCGGTTCCCGGCGTTCTGGCGTTGGATGGCGGCAATACCCCCGCCTCCCTGCAGGCCGCGCTTGAACAGGCCCGACAGCATGACGGACTCTCGCTAATTCACGTTCCGGTCTATTTTGGGCCAGATCCCATGGGTGGGATGGGCGTTTATGGACGCTGGAATGTAGGAAACTGGTGCGAGAACGTGCAATCATTACGTCATAAGATCGGTTTATGACACGGATCAGACCCACACAAAAGGCGATAACCATTTTAGTTTAGTTGCCGTTCAAGAAATTTGAGGTTTTTATGAAAATAATGACATCCGAAAAAATAACCGAATTGGAAGAGATTGCTCGCCAATTGCGCATAGATAGCCTCAAGCTCATCTACCACCGCGGCGCCGGGCATCCGGGCGGAGCGCTCTCGGCCGCTGAAATCATAGCCGCGCTCTATTTCCATATTCTGAACATTGACCCGCAAAATCCAGACTGGGATCAACGCGACCGGTTCATTCTGAGCAAGGGCCACGCATCGGCTGTGCTCTACTCTGCGCTGGCTCGGCGTGGCTTCTTTCCATTCTCTGAACTTGATCATTGGGGCGGGTTAGACTGCCCACACCAGGGGCATCCTGACCGCTTGAAGACCCCCGGAGTGGAGATGACCAGCGGCATTCTCGGTCATGGTGTGGCGCTGGGCGCCGGGCTTTCCCTGGCTGCTCGAATGAAAAAACAAACCTATCAAACCTACGTCTTGCTCGGGGATGGTGAATGTCAGGCCGGTATTGTCTGGGAAGGCGCTGTAACGGCTGCCAAGTATCGTCTTGCAAACCTGACAGCCATCGTGGACAACAACAACGTCCAGCTTGACGGATTTGTTCATGATGTGATGCCCCTTGAACCTTTGGCTGGCAAGTGGTCTGCTTGCGGCTGGCATGTGATCGAGGTGAATGGGCATTCGGTCAGGCAGGTTGTAGAGGCTTTGGAACTGGCAAGGGAACTCCATGACCAGCCAACCGTCATCCTGGCACATACCACCAAAGGGAAAGGGGTCTCGTTTATGGAAAACCAATCCTATTGGCATGGCAATGTCCCAAACAACGAACAACTCTCGCTGGCTCTGACTGAACTTGGGGAGGTGGCAAATGGCTGAAATTTCGATGCGCGAGGCTTATGGTCGGGCGCTGGCTGAACTTGGCGCCGTCAATCCACAGGTAGTGGCTCTGGACGTAGACACTTCTTTGTCGACACTTTCAAACTTTTTTGCGCAGCGTTTTCCAGAGCGATTCTTCAATATTGGCATTGCCGAACCCTGCATGGTAGATGTGGCTGCCGGACTGGCATTGGGCGGCTATATGCCGTTTATCAATGGGTTTGCTTCACTTCTAGCGCTTCGCGCCCTGGAACAGATTCGCACCTGCGTTTGCTATGCCCGCACCAACGTCAAAATTGCCGCCAGTTATGCCGGCCTGTCAGACTTCAAAGATGGCGCCACGCATTATGCGATTACCGATCTTGCCAATCTGCGTGCCTTGCCGGGGATGACCGTCATCATCCCCGCGGATGCAGCCGAGGCGGCCGCGTGGGTGCCCCTGGTGGCCGAATATGATGGCCCAGTTTATTTACGCATCAGTCGGGCTGGGGCAATTCCTGTTCATCTACCCGATAGCCCCCTTCAGATTGGGAAGGGGCGCACCCTGCGCTCAGGCAATGATCTGACTCTGGTGGCTACCGGCGCAATGGTCGGGCGGTGTGCGCTTGCCGCAGAAGAATTATCGACACAGGGCATCCATGCCCGCCTGTTGGAAATTCACACCCTCAAACCGCTCGACAGCGACCTGCTGCTCCAGGCTGCTGCAGAGACCGGCGCGCTGGTCTCTGCTGAAGAGCACAGCATCATCGGCGGTTTGGGGAGCGCGGTGGCTGAAGTGCTGTCTGAAGGTTGCCCGGTCCCATTTGTCAGGGTTGGCATCCGCGATCATTTTTGTCCGACCAGTCGCAACCTGGATCAGTTGATGGATGCGTGTGGGCTGTCCGTGGCAGATATTGTTGATGCTGCAAAGCAAGTCCTGCAAAGAAAATCGATTTCAAAGAAATCCTGAACACACGTTTGACGATTGGGCCTAAAGGAAAATTCCAAAGGAGAATCCATGAAGATCGCCGTCATAAACGAAATGAGTGCTGCAGATAAGAACGCTGATATCCTGAAAGCGCTCGGAGGTCGCGGGCACGATATTCTTAACCTGGGCAATACCAGCAGCAGCGATACACCTGGCTTGTTATACATCCATACCGGGCTCATGTCGGCTCTCCTGCTGAATCTCAAGCTGGTTGACTTTGTAATCGGTGGATGCGGCACTGGACAGGGCTATTTGAATGCCGTAATGCAATATCCGGGTGTGGTTTGCGGTCACCTGCTCACCCCGCTCGATGCCTTCCTCTTTGCCCGGATTAACGCCGGTAATTGCGTTTCGCTGGCTTTGAATCAGGGCTACGGTTGGGCTGGAGA
>DAOQTN010000086.1:6464-8680 GCA_035340555.1 Anaerolineaceae bacterium
ACTCGCACCAAATTGTTCTATGGGATCGGCGATCTCGGTAATGCTTTGGTCAACTCAGCAATTCAGTTCTTCCTGATGAAGTTCTACACCGACGCTGCGCTGATCTTGCCAGCGCTGGCAGGAAATGCCTTACTCATCGGCAAGATTTGGGATGCAGTCAACGACCCACTTTTCGGTTGGATCACCGACAAAACCAAATCACGCTTTGGCAAACGGCGTGTGTTCATGATCTTTGGGGCCATTCCACTTGGCATCTCCATTGCACTGCTCTGGTTTGTCCCCAAAGCTGACCTGATCTCCACCTTTATCTGGATTGCAGCAACCTTTATCCTGTTTGACACCCTTTGGACCCTTACCAATGTGCCGTATTACTCCTTGACCTCGGAGCTAACCGACGACTACGATGAACGCTCCAGCCTGACGACTTACCGCATGGTCATGGCAGTGCCCGCCTATCTCATCGGCGTAGCCTTGACCCCCGTCATTGTCGGCCTGTTTGCCCTCCAACGCACAGGTTATGCGTTTATTGGCATCCTGTATGGCATCATCGCTGCTGTAGTACTGCTTGTTTCAGCCGCAGGGCTGCGTGAACGCAAAGACCTGGTGACCGCCAAACCCGAGACTTCACCGCTTAAGTCACTCTTGATTGCCATTAAAAACAAACCATTTGTAAAGTTGTGCGGGATCTATTTCATTATCAACATCTCATTTGCTTTCATCAAAATCCTGATGGCCTATTACATCGAATATCAACTATTGATGAAGGCAGAGACTTCCCTGGTAATGGGTTTGATGTTGGTATGCGTGACGCTCTCGTTGCCATTTTGGCAGTGGGTTAGCCGCAAAATAGACAAAGGCCCCGCTTACGGATTGGGAATGCTGATTGGCGGTGCCGCCGTAGTGCTCACGTTTTTCCTGCCCCACCACTCCACCATGTTGATTTATCTGATCGCCGTGCTGGCTGGCTTTGGATTTTCGGCACAATGGATCTTCCCCTGGGCCATGGTTGCAGATGTTGCTGATTATGATCGCCTTGAGACTGGCCAGCAGCGCAGCGGCGTCTATTACGGCGTCTGGGGCCTGGCAACCAAAATTTCTGAGGCGTTGGCATTGGCGGCGGTTGGGTGGATCTTAACTGGATTTGGTTATGTTCCTAACGTAGAACAGACCCCCCACGCACTCCTTGGCATCCGTTTATTCTTTGGACTCATACCTGCTGCCTGCATCTTCATCTCCTTACCGCTATTGTTCAAATATCCAATTACTCGTAAAAGCCATGCTGAGGTAAGAGCAAAATTGGAAGCTGTTGATAAAAACACTCACGACGACAAACCTGTCCAAACCCTGTAATTGTGGAGATAAAGAATGAAACCAATTCGAGTTGCTATTGTTGGTTGTGGCCGTATTTCTGATCTACATCAAATGGGATACCGGGGGCGCGAGGATGCAAAAATTGTAGCCGTATGCGACACCAACAAAGCTCATGCTAAAGAAAAAGCCAGGGAATGGGCGGTTGACCGGGTCTATACAGACTACCAGCAGGTCCTTGAAGATAAAGAAGTGGACGTGGTAGAACTCCTCACACCTCATCACCTGCACTGTTCAATGACGGTTCAAGCTGCTCAGGCCGGGAAACATATTTCAGTGCAGAAACCCATGGCGTTATCTGCGGCTGAAGCAGATGAAATGATTGCCGCGGCCAACAAGGCTGGTGTGTTGCTGCGGGTTTATGAAACGTTTGTTTATTATGCCCCGGCAATGCGAGCAAAAGAAATGATCGAAGCCGGTGAAATTGGCGATATCCGCGCTGTGCGTATGCATGTCAATAGCGGCACAGCCGACACATCCTGGAATGTGCCCCTTTCTGCCTGGCTGTGGCGCTTTAACGAAAAACAATGTGGCGGTGGTCCCCTGGTTTTTGATCACGGCTACCACCTCTTTTCACTGGGTTATTATCTGGGGGGCCCAGTAGAGAAAGTCTTTGCCTGGATTGACCATACCCCTGTGGATAACACAGGCGGGCTTGTCAAAATTGATGCCCCGGCTGCTATTATGTTTCAATATAAATCACAGCATTGCTATGGCATGCTGGATATTGAATACACCCCAAAAATGCGCATCCTGTCAGATTACTACGCCGATGACGATCGCATCGAGGTTATTGGCGAAAAGGGCATCCTGTTCATAAATCGTTACACTGCCAGAACCGTTGACCT
>DAOQTN010000087.1:0-6896 GCA_035340555.1 Anaerolineaceae bacterium
TCTACCAAGGAGAACATTAACAGACTAATCGGGTTTCGTCAAGCCGTGTATCTGATGTCCGGACAAAAGTTCGGACAGCAGATGGACAAAACGAATAATCAAATTCGATACCGCGCCCGCATTCCGGGTAACTTTGCTATAATGAATTCGTTGCTGTGCAAAAGGAGGTTTCGATGAGCCTATCCGGCAGCGAGGAGCATTACCTGACCTTGTTTGAACATGCGCCCATCTCTCTCTGGGAACAGGATTTCAGCGGCATCCGGCAGTCATTTGATGAACTGCGCTCACAGGGGGTGGTCGATTTTGCCGCGTATTTGGATGCCCATCCCGATTTTGTGATGACCTGCATGCGGCAGATTGTGGTCGTGGCGGCCAACCGCAAGACCGTGGAATTGTTTGGCGCTGCCGACCAGGCGGACTTGCTGGCAAATCTGCCGCGGGTCTTCCGGGATGGCATGCGCCATCATTTCCGCAGCGAACTGCTGTCGCTTTGGAATGGCGACCTGGCCTGGGCGGGGGAGGGGGTGAATTACACCCTGGCCGGACAGCCGGTGGACATCCTGCTGCACTGGCGCATTCTGCCGGGATTTGAGCAGAACTGGTCACAGGTGCTGGTGACGTTGGAGGATATCACCCTGCGCAAGCAGTCTGAGCGGCGGCTGCAGGCCATGTTCGAGGCCTCACCCATCTCCCTTTGGGAGGAGGATTACAGCGCGGTGAAGGCCTTTCTCGATCAGATCCGCGAGTCCGGGGTGGATGATTTGCTGGAGTTTTTTAATCTGCAACCGGATGCCGTGGCGCACTGCATGAGTCTGATCCGGGTGCTGGATGTCAACCAACGCACATTGGAATTGTTCGGTGCGGACTCCAAGGAGCAGTTGCTCTCGAACCTGAACCGAGTGTTCCGCGATGAAATGGGCACCCATTTCGCGCGCGAACTATCCGATCTGTACAACGGCCGCCTGGCATACGAGCGCGATGGCATCAATTATTCTCTGACGGGTGAGCCCATCAACATTCACCTGGATTTCCGGGTCATGCCCGGTCATGAGGAGGATTTTGCCTGGGTATTGGTGGCCATCCAAGATATTACTGCTCGGAAAAAGGCGGAGGATTATCTACGCTATTTGGGAACGCATGATGTGATGACGGGCCTTTACAACCGGCTCTACTTTGACGAGATGCTGCTGCGTCTTGAGAAGCGCCGTCGCGAGCCGACCAGCATCATCCTGGCGGATTTGAACGGTCTCAAACGCGTCAATGATTCGTTGGGGCATCCCGCGGGCGACAACCTGATCCGGCGGGCGGCTGAGGTTCTGCGGGCGAGCTTCGATGAAGACGTGACGATTGCCCGAATTGGTGGTGATGAATTTGTGGTCATCCTGCCCGAGGTTGATGCCGCCGGAGCGGCTGAGGGGTTGCTGCGGATCCGGGCCTTGGTGGACCTGAACAACAAATATTACCGCGAGCCTGAACTCAGCATCTCGCTTGGCGCAGCCACCAGTGAATCCGGACTGCCGCTGGCCCGGGTATTCAGCCGGGCGGATGATGCCATGTATCGCCAGAAGAAAGAACATCACCGTCTGCCGGGCTAGTGCTGCGAGGCAAAATTGCATCCAGGAGTTGCACGACAAATGACCAGTTACTTGATTGATATGGATGGTGTGCTGGTGCACGGCCAAAAACCGATCCCCGGCGCAACTGCATTTTTGTCCCGCCTGCAGTCTGGTGGGATCCCCTTCCTGATTTTGACCAATAATTCGATGTTCACTCCCGGAGATCTGGCCCACCGGCTTCAGGCGGTGGGCTTGCCCGTGCAGCCCGGGCAGATCTTCACCTCCGCAATGGCCACGGCCCGGTTTCTCCAGGTACAAAAACCTGGTGGCACGGCATTTGTTATTGGTGACAGCGGGCTGACCGGTGCCCTGCACGACGCCGGTTACATTCTGACGGAAATAGATCCGGATTTTGTTGTGTTGGGGGAAACCTTCTCTTACAATTATGACCAGATCAAAAAGGCGGTCCGGTTGGTGATGGCGGGGGCGCATTTCATCGCCACCAACCCGGATCCGGTGGGACCGGGGGAACATGGCGTGGTTCCGGCCTGTGGAGCCATGGCCGCCTTGATTGAGACCGCCAGCGGGCGCCGGCCATTCTTCATCGGTAAACCCAACCCCTTTATGATGCGGGCAGCACTTCATTACTTGGGAGTTCACTCTGAGGAAACCACCATGATTGGTGACCGGATGGATACGGATATTGTGGCCGGCATCCAGAGTGGGCTGGGCACCATCCTGGTGCTGTCGGGGGTGACGGCGCGTGAGCAAATTGCCGCGTTCCCCTATCAGCCGGGACGTGTGCTTGATTCTGTGGCTGAGATTGATCTGGAGGCAGCCGCGTGACTCTGGACTCCCAAACCGCAGGCGGTGGTCGGATCACGCATCCTGACGCGATAACGCAGCGGCTCAGCCTGCCCCCCGGCGATGGACGCTCCTACCGCCTGGCTCAACTGGATGACTACACCCGGCTGCCGCGGAAAGATTTTCGCTGGCAGCCTCCAGCCCGGTTATCCTTGCGGGCCCGGGTCAGTGCTCCGGACCTGCCCGGCACCTGGGGCTTTGGCTGGTGGAACGACCCTTTCAGTGCCGGATTGGGATTGGGTGGCGGACAGCGCCGCATGCCGACCCTGCCGAACGCCGCCTGGTTTTTCCATGCCTCACCGCCCAATCACCTGGCTTTTCGAGATGATCATCCTGCCGATGGGCTGTTGGCCGCGGTCTTTTCATCCCCGCGCCTGTTGGGTCTGCTGCTGGCTGCCGGCCTGCCGGCCCTGCCCCTGCTGGCCTGGCGCGTCACCGCCCGGGCCATGCGCCGCACCGCCAGCCGGTTCATCCAGGAGGATGCAGTCCGGGTGGGTGTGGACGTGACCACCTGGCATACCTATGTCATTGACTGGCGGATGGACGGCGTTTGTTTTCTGGTGGACGGCCAGCCCTGGTTTGAAACCGCCATCGTCCCCGCAGGCCCATTGGGGGTGGTGATTTGGGTGGACAATCAGTATGCCGCCTTCCCGCCGGATGGGCGCATCCGGATGGGCTCCCTGCCCAATCCCGCCGAGTCCGCTCTAGAGCTGTCGGACATCGTAATTGAATCAAGCCGGTCTGTGGTAAAATAACCCCGCACGCCCTCGTAGCTCAATTGGACAGAGTGATGGACTTCGAATCCAGAGGTTGGGAGTTCGAGCCTCCCCGAGGGCGCCATATGTGGGGGATTACATTGTTAAAGTTCGTAAATATGGGGGTTTGGCGGCCCTAGGCCGCCAAACATAGCCATACGCGGGTATTAACTGTGCAAAACTGTGCAAAACATATACGCATTGATCAGACGGCTTTGGACGGTTTAGCGGTCACAAAACCTTCTGGCAATTTGATGGGCCGTGCCGATTCAAAGATTTGATCCATCAAACAGGCAACCTGATATTCAACGGTTGGGTCTCGGTGTCCGTACATATTCATGGTGGTTGATGGCACAGAGTGCCCCAGGATGTGTGATACGGTTAACTCGGGAACTCCGTTATTCAACATCATGGATGCTGCAATATGGCGCAGGTCATGGAAGCGGATGTGCGGTAGGTGGGCCAGTTTGAGAACTTCGGCAAACCGCTTCAGCAGATTGCTCTGATTCATTGGCGTCCCAACACTGGAAGGAAAGACAAGGTCGTCTTCTTTCCAGCGTCCTTTGGCTACCCGTTTCATCAACTCAACTTGCTGGCGCTGCAGTTCAAGAATCTCCAGAGTATCTTTGCCAATCAAAAAAGTGCGATTGCTGGATTCACTCTTGGGTGTGGAGAACTGCAAGATCAGTTTTCCGCTCCTCGAAAAGCGCTGTAAGTTGCGCTGAACATGAAGCTGCCCAGTGCTGAAGTCGATATCGCTCCACTTCAGAGCCAGCAACTCACCCTGGCGCATCCCGGTTTTGAGAGCCATACTGATCAATGGGCCAATGGACGTGGTCATGGCGACTTCAGCCAGCTTGATAGACTGCTCCTGGTTCAGTGGAATATCAACCGGGCGCTTATTCTTTTTGGGCACTTTAGCGCCATGAGCCGGGTTTGTTGGGATCAGCATATCTCGGCCGGCATCCTCCATGGCCTTATGGACGACCCGTTGGGCATACCGGATTTGGCTGTCGCCAACGCCTTCCAGGTGCAGGTCGTAATAGAGCCGGTCAAAGGTACTGGGCTTTAGATCAATGAGCTTGATGCTGCCGATATGCGGGTTAATCCGTTTCTGAATCAGGCGGATGTAATCAGCCTTGGTCGTATCTTTGAGCTGGAGTTGATGGATCTCAAACCAGGATTCTAGATACTTTTCCAGAGTGAGTTTTGTTGCTTGTGGCGAGGTCTTCGTAGCCCGTATTTCTCGGCTCCACGCCAGGGCATCAGTCCGGCTGGCGAAAGTGCGGCTTTTCCGTTGCCCATTTGGACAGGTGGCCCAAATGCGGTATTTGCCGTTCTCTGTGCGCTGAATGCTGCCTTCGTGGTGGCCGCGCCGTATGATTTTGCTCGTTTGGTTTTTTGATTGCCGAGCCATAGTATTCTCCTGTGGGGGAAGATAGATCGGCAATCGGGCGGGGGGTTCCTCATATGCATCTGTTAAGGTGCTGTTGATAATGGTCATTGTAACATCCTTTGCAAGTGAATAGAATATCGGTTCTGTTTATTGAATCTCTGGCTGCATCGCATTTTGCGACGAGTGGCGCCGGACAAATTCCTCAAGGTCGGATTTCCGGATACGAATGGCTCGTCCAAAGCGAACGCAGCGAAGCGTACCGATATTGACCTCTTTGTATACCAGCGAGCTGGAAATGCTCAGAAAACTTGCGACTTCAGTCACTTTGTACAAGGGGTCGTCTTCTAAAATTGGGGTTCTCAAGCTCATCTTTCTCCTTTCTTTGCTTAATGCCAACCATGCCAATCCCTTAACCGTTGGCATGGTTGGCAGGGACTACTGGTCAATCCACTGATAGGTAATCTGGTTACCAGACTTGCCGACCTGGATGTTTTCGCATTGGGCAATTTTGGCAAATGCCCTGGCCAGGGTGCGCTCGCTAATGTCGGTTTCTGGCAACAGGGTCGCCATCAATTCCCGGCGGGTGAACGTGACCTGGGGATTGCTTTCCAGGGTTTTCAGTATCTGCTGGGTGGTGTTGGAACGTTTGCTCGGGCTGGGTTTAGTTTCGATGGGCTCACTTTCTACAAAGTCCAGTTTTAGCTGGTTGTCGATGGTATGGATGCGAAAAGCAAATGGTTGGATGAGTTCGCCTTCCCGGTTCTTTTCGGGAATCACTCGCCGTGGGGAACTGATTCGGTTCTCTCCGTAAGTGACGATCAAGGCGGTATCAACTGCGGCCAGAATATCCGAGGAGCCGCGGATGCGAGACCAGAGTGCCGTCCCAACGCCTTTGTTCAGGTGATGGATGATGACCACAGACGCGTTGGTGTTGGTTGCCACGTCTCGCAGGGTGCCCATCACCGGAGATACGTCAGAGACCGCGTTTTCATCGGCCCCGGGCATAAAACGGGCCAGCACATCGAAGACAATTACGGATATTCCTGACTTTTTGATTGTCTGCCGAAGTACAGCCGAGGTTGAGGGTTGGCGCAGGTCCAGCGGCGAGAAGTCGATCAGCAGATCGGTCGGCGGCAAGACACCCTTCCCGGCGCAAAGCCGCTCCAACCGCGTTTTCATGCCGCGTGGACTGCCATCCAGGTAGAAATACAAGACACGGCCTCTCTCAACCGGGAAGTTATTCCAGGCTGTCCCCGTCTGTGTGATGCCAAGTGCCAGGTCCAGCATGAGGAAAGATTTTCCTGCAGCAGGTTCGCCAGCAATCAGGTTGATTCCGCCTGCAAGCAGCAGCCCATTCACCAGCCAGTTGGCATTTCCCAAATCCGAGTTGCAAAGCTGACAGGCGTCCCACACCATGCGAGAATGATTTTCAGGCAGCTCGGTAATCAGAGCAGCATGAGATCGCAACGACGAGATCGGTGCGCCGCTATACGCCTCGCGGGCAATGGTCGAGGCTGTCTGGATCGCCTGGCGCCGAATGGCATTTTCGTGCACCAGCCTGGCGTAATCCTCCGCGTGCAGCGAACTGGGCGTTTCGGCAATCAGCCCGATCAGGTACCCCATGCCACCAATCTCAGCCAGGCGGCCAGCCTGCTCAAGCATTGCACAGGTCGTGACCAGATCGATTGCGCTGCTGATCCTGATCATGGCCAGCAGTGCCTCCCATATCCACCGGTGGCGCACGATGAAAAAGTCCTGGGCCTGGACAATCAGAGATGCACTCGGAATGCACGCCGGGTTGACCAGCGCCGCGCCAAGCAGTGCGCGTTCCGCATCGGTGTTGTGGGGGGGAATTGTTTCGGACATTTGGTTTCTCCTTGCTGGTTGTTACATGCCAATTTTCGACCCGAAACGATGTTACATCGAGGGGGGAAATCACCCCCCCCTCGATTTTGGGGTAAAATCGATTGAAATTTACCGATGGAGCGATTTATGGTTGAGTCTCATAACCAATGGCTGTATGATCTCCCCAAAAATAGTACAAAATCTGTGGCCCATGCCCTCAAGCAATTATGCCGACAGATATATCCAATGGATACTAACAAAGAGATTATCGGTTATCTCTATAATATTGTTCGTATAAACAAAAGAGCGATCAAGGGTTGGCTGCAGGGACAAATTTTTCATCCCCGTGGTGTATTGACTATCCCTCATTTCCAAACCCTTGTCACTCACTTTGTTCAGTCTCCAAACGGCTTGACAACGTGGAATCAGGTTAGGGCCTTTGCTGAGTTGTTTGGAGAACCATATATTGCTGAAATTAGT
>DAOQTN010000087.1:6906-8666 GCA_035340555.1 Anaerolineaceae bacterium
GTTGGAAGCATATTTGGGCGAACAGTCAGATACTCTTATTCAACCAGAGTCGGATGCACGTTACCCACAAGTGATGAAACTAATCTCCCGGCCTTTTCTTGATGAGATTGTCGAGAAAATTCAATTGCCCCCGGCTCGTCCTTTGATCATCTGGGGGCATCCAGGAATGGGGAAAACCACCCTGATGCACCAATTACAGACACATCCAAAAATTCGTGATTTGTTTGGAAACAATATTCTGGCGGCGTTTTTGGGCGGTAAATCCCTCTATTCATTTCTTCGTCCGTGGTTATTACAACTATGGCCTAACATTCCTAATAACCGATCCCGAGCCCGGGATGATAAAAGCATCCTGCATGATATCAGACAGATACTTCGTAAGCGAAATTTTCTCATCATATTGGATGACGTATCACAACCCCAGGATGTGGCTGATTTGTTATCGAACAACCTCACTAAAGGTTCAGTTGTGGTGTTTACAACCAATGATCGCGATACGGCTGAGTCACTGAAAAGTAAATATGATGGCGTAATTTTGGATATTTCCCCATTTGGCGAAGATGAAGCTTGTCGGCAGTACGAGAATATTTTAGGGCATCCGGTTGCAGAGAGTGACCGCGAAAACTTGTCAGAGTTGGTAGCTTTTTTACGGGGAAATCCTCTTGGGTTGCATCTAGCATTTCACAGGTTGCAAGAAAAACCTTTTGACGAATACATGCAGTTCCTAAAATCCAAAGACCATGCTGTACCCGCTGAATTCACCCCTGAGATTTATCTGCCACTTCAGGTTGCTTATGAGCACATGGATGACACCACTAAAAGTGTTTTTTTGTCGCTTGCTGCATTTCCCTATTTGTACAGCTATGATCTGAAAGCATTGGCCCTGGTCATGGATCCTGAAAATAGCCATGATATTGTGTGGCCGAAAGTTATGATAAGAAAACTGAACCGTGCTATGGGGGCTTTGATTCCTGTAAACAATGATGATGAATGGCGAATTCACCAGCAGGTCTGGCAGTTCGCCCGATTTGTGGCCGAGAAAACTGACAGCAAAACAGAATGGCTGGAGAAAGCTCTGCATCGAAAATTGGATCAACAAGCCATTCCCCAAAAGCCAAAACGGCCTTTTCGCGAGCAGCTTCAACTGGCTCTGAAGTTTAAGCGCCCACGCAAATTTGAGCCCAAACAAAAAGCCCTGGTCAGAATTGGAAAAATCTTCCGATACAGCGATTACGTCACTGAGTGGGATATCATATCCGAGAATACAGCCATCCTAGCTTCCAGGGAATTCGTCCGTGGTTATCGGCTATATAAATGGGAATTACGCCAGCGATCCACGCTCTACCTTTTTGTCTATGGCCTTGGCGCTATCCTTATCTTGGGTTTGATACTGCGCATCCTCAGCACATTCATTACTGCGCCGGTCTTCACACAAATCTGGGAATCCTTCTATCTCATTTCCACGGGTTTCTTGTACCTCATACTGATTTTTGTGGCCTGCTTTGTCCTCTACAATGCAATCCTTGAAATTAATTGGAACCTGCTGTTTACAGCGATTGCCGAACGGATCAACGCGTCTGAAGATTAAAACGCCTCACCTCGTCCGGGGTGGCGCGCTACAGTTGTTTTATTGAAGCACTAATCGTCAATTTTCTTGCCAGCAGCCTCCTCAACTGCCTGGCGTAACTCATCATAGGTCAGTGCCTTTCCACACAGCTTGACCAGGGATTTGAGTGTGATTGAATACTGGCTGCGTGTCC
>DAOQTN010000088.1:0-8648 GCA_035340555.1 Anaerolineaceae bacterium
GACGGGCGACTGCCGCTTCATCAGGGTCGCGCGCCAATCGTCTTTGATGGTGAGCCCCAGGCAGCCGGCCAGGCCCTGGAAGATCGCCACATTGCTGCGCACGTCGGGTGCAGTCTGCAGGACCGGGTGGGCGAACTGCAGCCGGCCTTCAAGGCTCAGGTAATGCCCATCCTGTTCCAGCCAGATCGCGGCGGGCATCACCGCATCCGCCATGGCGGTCAGCTGTGAGGTGTAGCCGGCCTGGACGACCAGGAAGGACAGGCCTTCAAGTTTCTTGATCAACCGCTGGGTCGGCTCCTCGTCACCAATGGCGACATAAGCGGCCTGCTGGCCGTGCAGTTCGAAGGCCTTGTCCAGGTGGTACTGGGAGGCGGCCAGACTGTTGGCCTCGCCCTTGGTGCTGATGAGTTTGGCCCCGGTCACGGCGGCAAGGTTCAGCAAGGCCTCAAGCGCCTCTCCGGCACCGGGGGCGGTGAGCAGCTTGCCGTAAACAAAGACCGGATGTTCGGCTTCAGCCAGGGCGCGACCGGCAGCCAGGATATCTTCGGCGTTCAGGCCGGCCTTGGCGGCGAATTCTTCCACCAGGTTGTTGGCAACGGTGACGGATTTCTTGTTCAGGCCGAGGCGGATCACGGCGGCAGTCAGAGCCCGCAGCGCCAGATCGAGGTTGCCCCGGGCAGCCTTGAAGACAAAATTGGCCGTGGTGTCGAGCTTGTTCTCGCCTTCATCCACCAGGACAACCGGCACGCCGGCGGGGGCGATCCGCTTGACGAGGAAGCCCACCACCTGATGGTCCTTGACCAGATCGGTGCCCGCCACCAGGATGCCATCGGCACCCAGCAGATCGGACAACTGGCCTTCATAGGCGGAGCCCATCTTGTCGGCCAGGCTGGCAGCCAGGGCGGTGTGGGCGCCTTCCTCGATGGTGGTAACCAGGTCGGAGTGAAGCCCGTCGGCAAATATTTGCTTGAAACCGTGGAGGGCTTCCGCCGACATCCGGCTGGAGATCAGCGCGGCGACTTTGCTGCCGGCCGGCTTCATCCGGGCGGCGATCACATTGAAGGCTTCCTCCCAGGTGGCGGCCTTGAGGGCGCCGTCTTTGCGCACCAACGGGGTGTTGATGCGGTGGCGGGTTTCCGCCATGGGCTTGAAGCGGCCAATTTCACACAGCAGACCGTTGTTCGCGGGGGCATCCCAATCGCCTTCAATGCGCACCAGATTGTTGTCGCGGGTTAATGTCGTCAACCCGCAGCCGATTGAGCAGCCGGAGCAGATGGTGTCGGTCCGTTCCACCTGGGTTTCGCGGCCGCGGTAGGCGCTCCAGCGATCAATCAGGGCGCCGGTCGGGCAGACCTCGACACAGACGCCGCAGGAGATGCAGGTGCTTTCGCCCAGCGGAACGCCCAAATCGGCCACCAGCAGATTGCGGGCGCCCCGGCCTTCAAAGCCCAGGGTGAAATTGCCCACCAGCTCGCCACAGGCGCGTACGCAGCGGCGGCAGAGGATGCAGCGGTTGTTTTCCAGAATGATGTAGGGATGCGAGGCATCCACCGGGTAAGGCTGCCAGTTGGGCTGCAGCGGCCAGTGGGTCATGCCTTCATCGTAGGCGGCATTTTGCAGTTCGCAGTCGCCGCCGCTGACCTGGCAGTACGGACAGAAGTGGTTGCGCTCGGAAAAGATCAGGGTCAGCACAAACTTGCGGGCCGCCTTGATGCGGTCGGTGTTGGTGCGCACCACCATGTTGTTGTTCACCGGGAGGGTGCAGGAGGGTTGCAGCGTGCGCGCCCCTTCCACTTCCACCAGGCACAAGCGGCAGCCACCATACGGAGTCAGTTCGGGGTGGTCGCACAGGGTTGGGATTTCAATGTTGGCCTCACGGGCCGCCTGCAGCACGGTGGTGCCTTCGGGAACAGAAATTGCTTTTCCATCAATCGTCAGGTTGATCATACTCAACATCTCCTCAGCAGGTTCGCTATGATTGCGTTAATTGATTTGGTAAACTTTATGTCCGCTCATCGAGCAAACGCCCGCCGGGCAGACTTTCAGACGAATATGAGCTTCCACTTCAGCGCGGAAGTAGGTCAGGGTGTCCCGGATCGGGGTTCCGGCGGTTTGACCCAGGCCGCAGTTGGACAGCTGATACAGGTTTTCGCTCAGCATCAGCAGGTCGTCCAGGTCCTGCAGCGTCCCCACGCCTTCAGCAATATTGGTCAGGATCTGGTAGGCGCGCTCATTGCCGACGCGGCAGGGCGTGCACTTGCCGCAGCTCTCCACTTCAAAGAATTTGAGCAGCACCCGGGCCAGGTCGACCACGCAGGTCTCCTCATCGCAGATCAGCAAGGCGCCCGAACCCAGGGCTACCCCCGCCCGATTGAAGGCGTCAAAGTCCATCGGGGTGTCCTGCAGACTGGCCGGGATGACCGAGCCGCTGGAGCCGCCGGTCTGGGCCAGCTTGAAGGAAGCCCCGTTTTTCATCCCCTTGCCGTAGATGGCGATCACTTCCCGCAGGGTGATGCCCATGGGAACTTCAATCAGGCCGGTGACGTTGGTGTTGCCCAGGATGGTGTACACCTTGGTGCCCGGACTGGAGGGGGTGCCAAAACTGCGGAACCATTCCGGCCCATGGCGAATGATTGCAGGCACGTTGGCCAGGGTTTCGACGTTGTTCACCAGGGTGGGTTTGCCCCATAGACCGTGGGTGGTCGGATAGGGTGGCCGGGAGCGGGGTTCGCCGCGTTTGCCTTCGATGGACTCAATCAGGGCGGTTTCTTCGCCGCAGATGTAGGCCCCGGCACCGCCGTGCACATGGATTTCAAAACTGAAATCCGAGCCAAACAGGTTTTCGCCCAGGAATCCCATTTCCTTGGCCTGGGCAATTGCATTGTGCAGCCGTTCCTGAGCCAGTCCGTACTCGCCGCGCACATAGATGTAACCAACGCTGGCGCCAACAGCATAACCGGCCAGGGTCATGGCCTCAATGATGCTGAAGGGATCCCCCTCCAGAATCAGGCGATCCTTGAAGGTGCCCGGTTCGCTTTCATCGGCGTTGCAGACCACGTATTTGATCTTGCCGGGGGTTTTGGCAACGAAGCCCCATTTGGTGCCGGTCGGGAAACCGGCGCCGCCGCGGCCGCGTAATCCGGCTTTGGAGAGGGTCTCAATGACCTGTTGGGGGGTCATCTCGGTCAGGGCCTTGCCCAAGGCGGCATAGCCGTCGTGGACGATGTAATCTTCGATGCTGCCCGGATCAACGATCCCGGCACGTTCCAGGACAATGCGTTGTTCCGCCGGCAGTGTGCCTTTGCGGGCCTGCAGCCAGGCGATCTTGCCGCTCAGCTCGCGCACAGCCGCCTGCAGCGGGGCCGCAATGCGGCCCTTGTAAAGATGTTCTTCAACCAAAAAATGAACATCCTCCGGTTTGACCGGTCCGTAGATCACCGCCTCCGGGTAGACAATCACCATGGGGGTGGCGTCATGCCGGCCGACATCGCCGACCATGGAGACGGAGACTTCGCTCTCGAGACCGAAGGATTTGATCTCTTCCTGCAGGCGCTGGAAGACTTGCTGAGCGCCGCGTTCCAGGCTTTGGGGGTCGCTGGAAACCAATACCATTGAGCGTACAGCTTTCATCGCCTGCTCCTTTACTCGTATTTCGCCAGAATGCCGGCAATTTGATTGGACTCCACGTTACCGTAGATGTCGTCATCAATCAACATCACCGGACCCACACCGCAAACCCCCAGGCAGCTGGTGGTGATCAGGGTCCATTTGCCATCTGCGCTGGTTTCGCCAGGCTTGATGCCCAACGTCTCCATCAAGGTCACCCAGACCTTGCGCCCGCCGGCCACATGGCAGGGGGCACTCTCGCAGAACTGAACCACATGCCGCCCCCGCGGCTTGGTGGTCAGCATGGAATAAAATGACGCCACACTGAAGAGCTGGCTTTTGGGAACGTGCAGCAGACTGCTGATCTCGTCCAGTGCCTCCGCCGGCAGGTAGCCCAGCAGGCGGTTCACTTCGTTCAGAATCGGGATCAGTTCTTCCTTGACGGCGCCGTGACGCCCGACCACAGCCTGAACTGTTGCCAGAACGTTTGGGCTTGATTTGGTCTCTACGGTCATTCGGTCCCTCCCGGTCACAGATGGATTGCGTTTAGCGAATCACAATGGCATTAAAGTTGCAGACCTGCATGCAGATGCCGCAACGAATGCAGGTATCGGGGTCAATGAAGTGCGGCTGCCGGCGTTCGCCAGTGATGGCATTGACCGGGCAGTTGCGGGCACAAACCGTGCAGCCCGTGCAGGATTCGGGCAGAATTTCATAACGGATCAAGGCGCGGCAAACCTTTGCCGGACAGCGCTTTTCGTAAATGTGGGCTTCGTATTCCTGGCGGAAGAACTTCAGGGTGCTTTCCACAGGATTCGGGGCGCCCTGGCCCAGGCCGCACAGGCTGTCGGCCTTGATCTCTGCACACAGCATTTCAAGGGTCTCGATATCGCCATCCCGACCTTCGCCGTTGCAGATCCGCTGCAGGATTTCCAGGATGCGGCGGGTGCCCACCCGGCAGGGGGTGCATTTACCACAGGATTCGTCCTGGGTGAATTCCATGAAGAAGCGGGCGATATCCACCATGCAGGTTTCGTCGTCCATGACGATCATACCGCCGGAACCCATGATGGAGCCCACCTTGGCCAGGGATTCGTAATCCACCGGCATATCCAGATATTCAACCGGGATGCAGCCGCCCATGGGGCCGCCGGTCTGGACAGCCTTGAAGGTCTTGTCGTCCTTGATGCCGCCGCCGACATCGTAAACAATTTCGCGCAGGGTAATACCGAGCGGGACTTCAATCAACCCGGTGCGGCGGACATCGCCGGCCAGGGCAAAGGTCTTGGTGCCCTTGCTTTTCTCGGTGCCCATGGAGGCATACCACTCGGCGCCGCGCAGGATGATTTGCGGCACATTCGCATAGGTTTCAACATTATTGATATTGGTTGGCTTGCCCCACAGACCGCGCTGGGCGGGGAAAGGTGGGCGGGGGCGGGGTTCGCCGCGCTTGCCTTCAATGGAGGACATGAGGGCGGTTTCTTCACCGCAGACGAAGGCGCCGGCGCCCATGCGTACTTCAAGGTCGAAGCTCCAACCGGTGTCAAAGATGTTCTCACCCAGGAATCCCATCTCGCGGGCCTGGTCGATGGCAATGCGCAGGGTGCTGACCGCAATCGGGTACTCCGCCCGGCAGTAAATATAACCGCGGGTGGCACCAATGGCATAGGCGGCAATAATCATGCCCTCAACCACGGAGTGGGGATCGCCCTCCAGCACGCGCCGATTCATGAACGCGCCCGGGTCACCTTCATCTGCGTTGCAGATGATGTATTTTTCCTCGCCGACGACATCGCGGGCCAGGGCCCACTTGCGTCCGGTCGGGAAGCCGGCGCCGCCGCGGCCGCGCAGGCCGGACTTGAGCACCTCGCTGATGACATCATCCGGGCTCATGCTGCTGAGCACCTTGGCCAGGGCCATATACCCTTCCTCGGCGATGTAGTCTTCAATGTTTTGGGGATCAATCTGGCCGCAGTTGCGCAGTACGATGCGGATTTCCTTGGGGGTGGGGGCGCGCAGTTCTTCATCGGCGGCGGTGGTGGCCTCCATGAGGAACTTTTTGGCGATGCGGCCCTTGAGCAGGTGTTCTTCAACAATATAGGCCATGTCATCCGGGGTCAGGTTGGCGTAATGGACGCCTTCCGGGTACACCATCAATTCAGGCCCTTCATCACAGCCGCCGATGCGGGAAGTTTCCAGCACCTGCACCTCTTCCGTCAGTCCATTGGCGGCCAGTTCGGCTTGCAGCGCCTGCACGACCTCCCGGGCGCCTTTGCGGCGGCATTGGGGGTCCATGCAGACCAATACGTGTGTACGATAATACTTCATTGCTTATATCCTGGTATGTAAATGGACGCTCTACATGGGGATGACGTGATCGGCGATCACTTTGCCGCCCACAACATGTTCTTTGACAATGCGGCGCGCCATTTCCGGGTTGACCTTGCCGTAGGTGACTTTGGCTTGATCGCCGACCACCACCTGCACGATGGGTTCCCGCTCGCACAGACCGATGCAGCCGGTTTGTGAGACCACGATATCGGTCAGGCCTTCCTCTTCGATGACGGCCAGGATGGCCTTCATGGCTTCGCGCGCGCCCGCGGCGATGCCGCAGGTGCCCATGGCCACGATAACCTGGGCCTTGCCCTCGGCGGTCTTGACCTTGCGTTTTTCCAGGGCTTCTTCGCGAATTCGCTTCAAGTCTTCGAGATTTTTGACGGTAGGCATGGTTTTGCTCCTCAGAAACAAAAGTCTTGGATTGCTAGAACGAGTCGGCTGGGCGGATGGCCCGCACCCCGCCTTCAATTTCCTCCCGCAGATAGGCCAGGACGGCCGGATCGGTGAGGGGAACCCCATCCAGGGTTTCCTGGATGGGTTGACTGTCTAATTCGTATCGTTGATCATTGACCCGGTAGTGGAACAGCCAGCGAATGTCGGGTGCCCCGATCAGCAAGCTGATGAAGGTGCTACCCAGATCGCCAAGCGGCATCCGGTCAATATGGCTGCGTTGAAAATTGACCTCCACTTTGGTGCCCTGCTTGAGGGTCGATTGGATGGTCAGTGATCCATTGCAGGCTTCCGCCGCGGCCTTGAGCAGTGGCAGCCCCAAGCCCACCTTGCGGGTGGTACGTGAGGTGACAAATGGACCCAACACCCGGTCCACCATCTCCGGACTCATGCCACAGCCGTTGTCGATGACAGCCATGCTGAACTGATCGTCAGCCAGGTTTTCTTCAACAAGGATCGAAATCACCGTTGCCCGGGCTGCCACGCTGTTTTCGGCAATATCCAGCAGGTGGAGGGAGAGCTCTCTCACTGTGATTTACTCTTCAGGTTCCTGTACCGCCCGCACCAGCTGCGGGAATTTGTTCGGCTTGACCCGTCCGTGGATCTGCTCATCGACCACGATGACCGGGGCCTGGCTGCAGGCGCCTACGCAGCGGCAGACTTCCAGGGTGATATTGCCGTCAGGGGTGGTTTGGCCGGCATCGATACCCAGCAGCTGCTTGGCTTTTTCCATAAGTTGGGGAACACCGCCCACATAGCAGGCTGTTCCCATGCAGAATTTGATGGTGTGCTTGCCCCGGGGCTTGGTGGTGAAGAAGGAGTAAAACGAAATCACCCCGTGCACCTGGCTGACGGGCACCCGCAGCTTCTGGGCGACATACTGCTGCATGGGTTCAGAGACGAACCCAATCCGGCTCTGCAGCTCGTTCAGCGCAACCATGGTTGCACCGGGGAGGTTCTTATTGGCTTCCAGAACCTCATCGATCACGCGCTTTTTTTCAGGGTCGTTCAAGGGGTCGTTGGCGGGAATTTTATCTAAGATGTTTGGCATTCCTGGCTCCATCGTGAGATATTAATCAGATTAGATCTGTGCAAATTGCCCAAGCCTAATCGCCTAAAGTGTAACCTTGCGGCTTCAATCCCGCAATTATCAAATGTCATCGATAAATCCTGCTAAGTGTCAAATGCGATAAATGAGGGGGGAAACAATCAGATTGTCCGGGAAAGGCTCCGGGGCCATCTCCGGTGCCAAGCAAAAGAGCGGTGTTGGGGAAACAATCAGATTGTCCGGGAAAGGATCCGGTGGGCCCGCCCGGCCTGTCCGTTGAAGGCCAGTTTGATCTCCGCGAGGGTGGGCGCGCCAATCTCAAACTGATTGACACCGAGAAAATCGTCCAACCGGTGGACATCGCCGCTTTGAATGAGGTGGTAGCCGGCGATTTGGGGAAATTGGCGCCGGGCCTCATCAGGCTTTAGATGTTTGGAAATTTCGAGCCCTTCAAGGCAGATTCCTTCCGGCACAAATCCCAAAGTGGGCAGCAGGCCATTGGCCGTGCGGTTCACGTGGGCAGGGATGAACACCCCGCCCATCTCATGCACCTTGGCGCAGGCATCGTCAATGGAAACATCCGCCGAGGTCAGTAGTAATCGGGGTTCCGTGCTTAAAAAATCGCCGTTTTCATCAACCAGCAGCTGTTCGCCAAAATAGTCGGGCCGGTTGGGCTGGTCGGGAAGATGCCGGTTGACCCATTCCTGAAAAGCCGCCGCAGCGGCCAGGGTTTCGAATAGACACAAATTGTGAACCTCTTCCCGGGTTTGCAGCTCCATCCCCGGCAGCACGGTCAGCGGCAGCCCCTGGGCGGCTTTTTGCACGGCCGCAATGTTTCCGGTCGCATTGTGGTCGGTGATGGCGATCAGCTGGATATCCCTCTCAACAGCTTCCTGCACAATCAACGGCGGCAGCATTTCAATCTCGGCACAGGGTGAGAGCACCGTGTGCACGTGCAGTTCAGCGCGAATGAATTTAAGCCCCATTTTTGGCCGGGCTTAGCCAGCCCGCAGTCCCATCTCCCAAAGCCGGCCGACAACATCGAAGGTTGGCTTTGGCGTGGCCAGGATCGTGATTCCCTCTTCATTGGCCTTTACCAGCGTGGTCGGGTCCGGCAGGGCGCCCTCAGTCACAATGATGGCGCTTAGATCCAGCAGCGCGGCCACGGCAATAATGTTGCCATGGGCCTGGAGGGTGACCCAAATCG
>DAOQTN010000089.1:0-8625 GCA_035340555.1 Anaerolineaceae bacterium
GAATGGTAAAAGTGGAGCCGCGTCCCAGTTCGCTTTCCACCGTAACCCGGCCCTTGTGCTGTTCAATCACCTGCCGGGCAATTGACAAACCCAGCCCGGCCCCGCGGAACAAGTGCCCCCCGATTTCATCCAGGTGGAAGAAGCGTTCAAAGATGCGGGGCAGGTATTTTGATGGAATGCCAACCCCGTGATCTTGAATCCGGATCCAAACTTCGATTTCATTGAATCCGACATCCACATTGACGGCGCCGCCATCCGGTGAGAATTTAATACCGTTGTCGATCATGGCCACAACCGCCCGTTCCAAACTTTTGGCATCCGCCGGGATGCGCGGCAGACCAGGGGCAATGGTCAAGGTGACCCCGACCCCATTGCGTTCAGCTTTTTCGCGCTGTTGTTCCACCGCGGAGGCCACCAAACCGCCGATGTCTGTCTGTTCAAATTCAGGCAGGATCAGTTCCATTTCCTGCAAAAAGAGAATGTCATTGGTCAATGTGGTGATTTCGGTCAGATTGCGGCAGATGGTTTCCAGGGCCGCGTTAAAGGCCTGCCCCTGCAGGGCCCCACTGCGTAAAATTTGCAAAAAACCGTTGGCCGCCATCAAGGGGGTGCGCAATTCATGGGCAATCGTGGTCAGAAATACCCGGCGGGTGTAATCCTGTTCCGCCAGCTGCTGATAGGCTTCGGCCAGTTGGCCGGCCTTTTCCCGCAGGTCTTCAATGGCCATTTCATCATTTTCACGCAGCCGTTTGCTGATTTGCTGGACAATGGCCATGCTCATGCTGCTACTGCGCTTAACCATTGATGAAAAACCCTCGCGGGGGATTTCCAATACCGTGGTGGGGCAGGTGGTCACCACCGTGGCCGCCCGCGGGGCCCCGTGAATGATGGCCATTTCGCCGAAAAAGTCACCCGCCCCCAAGTGGGTCAAGACGCGCATTTCAGTGTCGTTGATGGTCTTGCGAATCTCAACTTCACCTTCCAGGATGATATAAAAAGTAGTCTGCAGCGCACCTTCCAGACAAATCACCGTATTGCCTGGAAAAGGCAGCACCTGGCCGGAGCTGATCATCTCTTCGGCTTCCTTGTCCAGGATTCCCGGGAATGCTTTGCGCAGTACGTCGATTAATTGGAGGTCCTTACCCATATGCACACCTCAACCACGTACACAGACAGAATAAATTGGCGGGCGATCCGCATCCCTATAATTATAAGGGAAAATGGTCAGATGGTGTTTACAAACCCCTGACAATTTAATTTTCTGTAAATACCCGGAAAATGCTCCGCCCTCCCACCCTTCTCCCGCCTGCCCCGACCTCTCCGGCTCTCCAAAAACCTTCCGTTGGGTTGACAATTTGGTTTTATTTTTGTAAAATCATTTCGATAATTATAAAAACATAACCAAGGATATTGTAAATGGACGCCCAATTGTTGAATTCTGAAGAGTTGTTGAATTTTTTCAAGGCGCTGGCTGATGCCAATCGTTTAAAAATTGTGGGTTTGCTGGCGCAGAGATCCCACACCGTCGAAGAATTGTCTGCCTTGTTGGGAATCAAGCCATCCACGGCATCTCATCATTTGGCCCGTCTGGCGGAAGCCGGGCTGGTCTCCGCCCGCACCGAGGGTCACTACTACTTTTACTCGCTGCAGTTGGAAGTACTCGAGCGCATGGCGCGTCAGTTTGCCAGTCGCGAAGCCCTGCCCCGACTTTCCGAAAATGTTGATTTGGACGCTTATGATCGCAAGGTGCTGGATACTTTCACGACCCCGGATGGACGGATCAAAGCACTGCCCATGCAGGAGAAAAAGTTCCAGGTTTTACTGCGGTATGTGTTGAAAGCGGTTGCACCCGATCAACGGTACACCGAAAAGCAGCTCAATGAAGTTTTGGCTGGATTCTATGAGGATACCGCCAGCCTCCGGCGTGGTCTGATTGAATATAAAATGATGGCCCGGGCTGCGGATGGTTCGGCCTATTGGCGCCTGCCGGAGGAATCCGCCCCGGCGCTTTGACGTTTTAGTAGCAGCGGTCCAATGCGGTCCATGAGCCCACCAAAGACCGCTTCAACCCAGGGTGTAACGCCCAACCAGAGCGGCACATAAATCCGGCGCCGGGGGTGATTGAGGATGCGCCAGACCGCATCCGCCACACGTTCTGCTGAAATTGCCAGCCGTTCCACCGGGATGACCAGTCCGTCAGACCGGTGGGCGGCACTTTCATAAAACTCGGTCCGGATGGGGCCGGCCCGCACCACGCTGATTTTAACGTCCGTGCCGGCCAGTTCCCGGTAGGCGGCGGTTGTAAAGGCATTGATAAAAGCCTTGGTCGCGGCATATACTGCCACACCCTGGCTGGGAATGCTGCCCACCACGGAACCAATATTGACAATCCGGCCCCAACCCGTCTGACACATCCGCGGCAGCCAGAGCAGGGTTAGCTGCACCACGGCTTCCAGATTGACTGCCAGCAACTGCTGGGCGGTTTGCCAGGGCATGTCAGCCGTGTAGCCATACCATCCCAAACCAGCATTATTGATTAAAACATCCAATCGGGGATGATCCGCATTGATCTGTTCGAACAGACGCTGCCGCTCGGTTTCCAGACTTAAATCAGCCGGATACACCCGGGCTTGGCCGCCGGACGCAATGATGTCCTGTGCCAGCCCCTCCAGTCGGTCCTGCCGGCGGGCGGTCAGCAGCACGATCAGACCTTTTCGCGCCAGCTTCCGGGCGGCGGCCTCGCCGATGCCGCTGGAGGCCCCGGTGATGAGTGCGGCTTTACCATTCCAAAAATTTGGGCGTGGGCGCATCTCAGTCTTTGAGGCGCTGAAATCGTTTGCGATTCTGATTCAACCAGGCCACGGTGTCGGCTATGGTCTGGCGCAGCGGCCGGGGATTGAACCCCAGTTCGCGTTTTGCTTTGGCATGACTGATGGTGGAATTTCCATCCAATGTGGCGATGGAGTAGGGGGTGAAGCGCGGCGTGGTGTGGGTCAGCCGACTAAAAAATGCCGCAAAATGAGAGAAGAAGCGCGCCAGACCGGTGGGCAGACAGATGGATTGACGAGGCTTGCCCAGAGCCTCGCCGACCATTTTGAGAATATCCGGCACCTGGATTTGCTGACCGGAGAGGATGTAGGTCTCCCCGGTCCGCCCACGTTCGGCAGCCAGGATCAATCCTTCGGCGACGTCACGCACGTCCACAAAATCATAGGCCCCGTTGATGATCATGGCCGTTTTTGTTTTGATCCATCCCAGGATCAAGGACCCCATTTCCGATAAGCGGTAATCGTGCGGGCCAATCACACCGGTTGGACAGGCGATGACCGCATTTTGTCCGTCCCGCGCCGCTTCCTGGACCGCCATTGAGGCCAGCGCTTTGGAACGATCATAGGCATTAATGGCGTTTTCCGCATCAAAGGGGACCGCTTCGTCGATCAAGACGCCGTGCGGTACGCGTTTGAAGGCATGAATGGAGCCGGTATACACCACCCGCCCGACCCCGGCCCGACGTGCGGCCGCCAATACATTGCGTGTGCCCTGGACATTGACGCGCTCAACCACATCGTTTTTTCCGGGCAGGATCGTGATGACTCCGGCCAGGTGATACACCATGTCCACGCCAATCATGGCCCGGGATAACGATTCCGGATCCAGGACATTGCCTTCGGCGTATTCTATTGCCAATCCTTCCAAGGCGGAGCGATCTTCACCCGGCAGGATAAACACCCGCACCTGCTGTCCCAGTTCCAGCAGGCGGCGGACCAGCACATTGCCAATATGTCCAGTGGCGCCGGTTACCAGATTGAGCATGTTTTGCCTCCATCGTTGAGTTGGTCCAATAAAACATACCGACCAGTCGGTATGTTTTATTATACAATCAATTTTTGTCTCAAATCAACACCCCAATCTGTGAATTTACCCAGAGTTTCCTTAAAAATTAAAACCAGCCTCCGGGATATTTGTCGCGAGGGCTGGTTATTTCGCTCGGTTGAGATTGTAGTGAAAATCTGACTGCGGATACCCGAACCGGATCGCTGACCAGGATTTGGTTAATCCACGGTCAATGTTTTGCTCAGATTACGCGGAAAATCGGGATCGTACCCCCGCGCCACACTCAGCCGGTAGGACAGGAGCTGCAGCGGCAGGACACTCAGCAAGGCGCTTAAGGCGCTGTCTGGGGCAGGCGGCATGACAATACAGTGATCGGCATTGGCTCGCAAGCGGGCGTCCTCTTCCCCAATGGCAATGGCCTTGCCGCCCCGGCAGGTCACCTCGTTAATGCCGCTGACGATGACCGGCACATCGTCCGGACCCGCCACAAACAGCACCGGGTAATTGGGGCTGACGGCCGACAGTGGGCCGTGCTTGAATTCAGTTGAGAGCATTCCTTCACAGTGGGCATAGGTGATTTCCTTGAGTTTTAGGGCGCCTTCCATGGCAATGGCATAGGTGAGCCCATAACCCAGACAGTACAGGTCGTCCCAACCGGTCAGCAGCGGTTCAACCGAAGTGATCTGATTTTCAACGGCTTCAATGGTTTGGACCATTAAATCCGGCAGGGCGGCCAACGGCGCAGTATCTTCACCGGCCAGCCGGGTTGCCAGGTAGAGGAAGGTGATCACCTGATTGGTGAAGGTCTTGGTCGCGGGAACACTGATTTCATACCCGCAGGCCAGGGGCAGCGAGCGTTCACAAATCCGGGTCAGCGTTGAGCCGATGACATTGACCAGGCTGAAGGCGGCCAGCCCGCGGGGTTTGGCGGCCTCAACGGCGCTGATGACATCCTTGGTCTCCCCACTTTGACTGACAAAGATGCCCACATCCCGCGGTCCCACAGCCGGGAGATATTGAGCAATAAACTGCGGTGCCAGTACCGGGATGGTTGCCCGCCCAGCCAGGCGGCTGAAATAGACCGAGGCAATCATGCAGGCGTGATAGCTGGTACCACAGCCCACCAGGTAGATATTTTCCGCCTTGGCCAGGTGCGCCAGGATCCGCTCAACATCGCTGTTATTGTCCAGCAAGTGCAGCAGTTCCCGGGCAACCACCGGCTGCTCATGAATTTCCTTGAGCATGAAGTGGGGATAGCCACCCTTTTGGGCGGCCTCCATGCTTTCGGTCACAGTTTCCAACGGCCGGTCAATCCGGCTGCCATCAGCCACCGAACGGAGTTCAATGCCGTCTGGCGAGAGGATGGCAATCTCCCCATCGTTGATGCGCATGATCTGGCGCGTCAACGGCAGGATTGAGGGCAAGTCGGATGAAACCACACTTCCCTCTGTCATCAGGCCGGCCACCAGTCCGGAGCCTTTCTTGAGGGCATAGAGCTTTTCTTCGCCCACCCGGCCGATCACGAATGCATAATCACCGGCTAGATCATTGTAGGCATGGCGGATGGCTTCAACCGGGTCCATACCCTTGTTGATATAGCGTTCCACCGCATGCACGCAACTTTCACCATCATTGGTCGAACGGACCGTCAACCCCTCGGCAATGAACTGCTGCCGGAGTTCCACGTTGTTTACCACATTCCCATTATGTGCGCCAACCAGATCACCATCTGAATCAAGATGGGGCTGGGCATTGGTCTGGGAGGGGACCCCAAACGTTGCCCAGCGCAGTTGTAAAATACCCCGGCTGCCGGCCATCTCTGAAAATCCCAGTCGGTCGGCCACTTCAATGACTTTGCCTACATCTTTTCGTAAATCAATGCGTCCGTCCTGGTGGATTGTTGCACATCCCACTGAATCGTATCCTCGATAAGAAAGCCTCAGCCCGGCTTCAATCAGGATGGGGCCAAGCTGCTCTTCACGGTTGGTAATGATGCCAAAAATTCCGCACACGCTGCACATCTCCCATAGTTAGATTTTTAGCTCAAACGCGCCTAATTATACCCGGATAACCGGTATCCAGAGTTTGTGGTTCAGGGCGTGGCCCAAATTGAATTGCCACTCCCATTCCCACTGCCCCCCACCAGCCACAGCCGGCCATCCGGCCCAACCGCCGGGGCAATCACTTCCAATTGGGCAACACATGTTGGCGGGTTGGTTCCCAAATTAAAGATAGATTGCGGGGTGAACAGCCAGGTTGTGCCAGCCTGATCAAACAAAACCTTTTCAGGCTGGACCGGGGTGATTTTACCCTGCGCCTGCCAGACCCCACTGTCCCACTGGTAACGCTGAGCCCAGAGGTCACATCCCGCCTCCCCGCACAATGCCAATCTGGGCCAGACTGTTCCGGCTGGGGATACGGGGAGGTCCAACACCACCCCCCAAGTCATCCGGGTCTGTTCCGGTTCCGGAAGCAGATACTGCTGCCAGACCCCATTCCCGGTGGTCCGGGACCAGACTTCACCCAGTCCTCCCGCCCAGACGCTGCCCTGCGCATTGGCATTCAGGGCCGAGATACAGATGTTGGCTGCCGGCATCTCGCTGTCCTCCCAATACCGGCCATTGAAATGTCGTAAACCGCCGCTGCCAATGGGTCGCCCGTCCTGCCAGTCACACCCCCCCAGCCAGGCTTCAGCAGTCCCGGGCACGAGGGTAAATGCCAGCGTGGTGGCCACCCCTTGACGCCAGGGCAGTGGTAAACCCGTGGTTGATGGTGTGGAGACAATCCACTGCCGGCCATCAAAGCGACGTACATCCCAGGCCGTCAGCAGCCAGATTCTTCCCTGGGAATCAATGGACAACCCAGGTTGAACCCGATCTCTGAGGGGATGGTATGCCAGCGGCAACCAGCCCTCCTCGGGCCCATAATGGGTCCATTGATAACCATCCCAGCTGGATATTTGTGCCCCGGATTGCGAGACCACCCAAATCTGCCCGGCATCATCGGCACCTACCACCTGGTCCCAAAAGCGGGTCAAATAAACCCGTTGTTCCGCGGCAAAAATCCGGGCCACACCCCGGTCTGATGACAGCCATAATGAACCATCCTGGGGCAGAAATATGTCGTTCAACAGACCGGGCAGCAGGGGTTCTGCGCCGGATACCAGGCGAAAGGGACCCAGTTGGATGACCGGTGTTGGCGAGGGGGGCAGGGGGGTGCGCGTCACAGTGGCCAGGGCGGGTGGTGTGATCGCAGTCAGGGCGGGTGGTGTGGCACTGGGGGAAGATATAGTAAAGGTGGGAGTTGTGGTGATGTCCGGCTGGAACTGCGGTAGATTGGTGGGCGCCAGACCTGCACATCCTGAAAGCAGCAGCAGGCAAAACACGGCGGCCAGCACCCGGCCCGTGAACAGGCTGAAAGAGCTTACTGATGGGTAACCGCGTTCGTCTTGCTTGTCCATGCCGTAATTGTACGATAGAATAACTTTGATTGGGTAGACTCATCTTGATCTGGAGGCTTTCTCATGCCACAGGCTGTATATCATTTTCCGCGCGGTTTTCTCTGGGGCAGCGCCACGGCGGCCCATCAGGTTGAAGGGGGCAATGACAACAATAATTGGGCGGCCTGGGAAAAAGAGCCCGGGCGCATCCAACAGGGGCATACTGCCGGTCTGGCTTGTGATTGGTGGGGGGGGCGCTGGAAGGAGGATTTGGACCGTGCCGCTGAAGCCGGCCAGAACGCGCATCGTTTCTCGGTGGAGTGGAGCCGCATTCAACCCACCCCCGACCATTGGGATGAGCACGCCATTGATTATTATCGCGACATTCTGCGCGGTATGACTGATCGGGGAATTACACCGCTGGTGACTCTGCATCATTTTACAGATCCGCTCTGGTTGATGGCGCAGGGTGGTTGGGAAAATGATGAGACGCCAAAGCTGTTTGCCCGGTTTGTGGAGAAGGTTGTGGATGCCTTTAAGGAGTATGCCACACTCTGGACGACCATCAATGAACCCAATGTCTATTTTTATTTTGGGTATGTGGAGGGCGTTTTTCCGCCCGGTAAAAAGGATCTCAAGGCGGCTTTTCGGGTGCTCTGCAATCTGGTGCGCGGCCATGCCCTGGCCTATCGGGCTATTCATACCATCCAACCTGAAGCGCGGGTGGGCTTCGCCCTCAACTATCGTTCGTTTCTGCCGCAGACGAACTGGTCCCCTTTGGATCGATTTCAGTCCCAATTGCGCTTTGGTACATATAATAATTCTTTTGCCCAGGCGTTGTTGACTGGACAGGTCCGCCTGCCCGGGTTTGGACGCCGAATTCGGGAGGCGGTTGGCACCCAGGATTATTTTGGTCTGAATTATTACACCCGGGATCTGGTGGCCTTTGACTTGCGGTGTGCCCGGCAGTTTTTTGCCCGCAGCAGCTACCCACCGGATGCCACCTTAAGCCAGACCGGCTTTCTGGCCAATGTCCCGCAGGGTATTTTTGAGGCTGTGCGTTGGGCCAGACGATTTCAGGTGCCCATCATCATTACCGAGAATGGTTGGGAGGATGCTGATGATACCAATCGGCCCCGTTATCTGGTGGAACATTTACATCAGATCTGGCGGGCGGTAAATTACAACTGGCCCGTCAAGGGTTATTTTCATTGGTCACTGGTGGATAATTTTGAATGGGAACGCGGCTGGAACCAACACTTTGGCTTGTGGGGGTTGGATCTGAGCACCCAGGCACGCATCCGCCGCCCAAGCGTGGATTTATATGCCGCCATTTGTCGGGAGAACGGCAT
>DAOQTN010000090.1:0-8519 GCA_035340555.1 Anaerolineaceae bacterium
GCGCCATAGTCGGGCGTGGCAGCCTGAATGTTGATGCCGGCAGCCTGGGCGCTGGAGGCGATGATATCAATCGCCGCCATCCAGTCAGACCAGCCGCTCGGGCAGGTGACCTGCAGTTCGATCTTGGAGCCATCCGGAGCTTCGACGAAACCATCGCCATCGGTGTCCACGTAGCCGGCATCAGCCAGGAGGGTCTTGGCCTTTTCGGTGTCGAACGTGTAACCCAGTTCAGCAACTACGTCGGGATCCGAGAAGCGGCCCAGGGTGGGCAGCAGACCGGTGGGATCGGCGGCTTTGACCAGGTTGGCATACGCGATGTTGACGATGGAGGGGGTGTCAATGGCGAAGGCCAGCGCCCGGCGGAAGGCCGCATCATCCATCGGTTTCTTGGTGGTGTTCAGGAACAACACTGCGGTGTTGGCGGAGAGCATGTAGGGGGCGCCAGGATAGTATGTGGAGATGTATCCCTTGTCAGCGAGGGTGGCGATGCCGGGCAGGAAGTTATTGCTCAGGTCAAGTTCACCCTTGAGCACCATGCCCATGGCGACGTTGTTGCTGGAAGTGCGGATGTCCACGATGTACTTGGGGGCGGGGGTGCCGAACTCTTTGATGCCCCACCAGTTCTCGTTTCGGACCCAGGCATTGCGGTCCTCGGCATGGGTGAGGTACATGTAAGCACCTGAACCAATGGGGTTTTCATTGGCGCCAGCCGTGATCTCTTCTTCAGTCTTGTTTTCCCAGATGTGCTTGGGGACCATGGGAATGTTATAGAGGTTGTTATCCCATTCCTGGTACAGGCAGTTTTCGAAGGCAAATTCAACGTGCGTTGCATCGATTACCGTCACACTCTTCAGGTAGTTCCAAACCGGGGAGAACCACAGGGCGGCATATTTCTGGCCCAGTTCAAAGGTGAATTTGACATCCTCGGCGGTCAGGGGCTGGCCATCGGACCAGGTGAGGCCCTCGCGCAGGGTCACATCGTAGGTATTGGCATCCTTCCAGGTTCCACTCTCGGCCAGCCAGGGGGTCATCTGGCCGGACAGGGGATCGTAAGAGAAGAGGAACTCATACACAAAACCGATGGTACCGGTGGTGTTGGCAAGGCTGCCGGGCTGGAAGGGATTCCAGGTTGAGGCCGGGCCCCAGGCAGCACCGGAGACGTAGAGCGTCTCGTTGCGGGGATATTCGGTCACCGCTGCGGGAACTTCAGTTGCCGCGGGGACTTCTGTCGGGGCTTCGGTGACAGCTTCGGTGGGGGCTTCGGTCACCACAGGAGCATCGGTGGGGGCTTCCGTAACCACGGGAGCCGGGGTGGTGCAGGCTGATAGCACCAGGCTGAGTGCGATCAGAACACCAAGGGCGAGGACAATAGACTTGCGCATTTCTTTCTCCTTTTGAGAATTTTGGAAATTGGGAAAACTTGAGAAAATTGAAAAGCTTGGACGTACGGGGAATTTGTGAGATCAGTTTGAGACGGCGTTTGAGTGACGATTTGAATGCAGGCACCTCCTTACGAAAAGCCGGATTGCTTTTCATGTATCCCGGCGGGGGGCGCAAACCAGGCTAATGAGTTTGCGCCGACCCGCACGAGTCCCGAATAATCAGTTCAGCGGTCATGATGACCTTGCGGGGGGGCAGATTGCCATTTTCAATCAGGTCAATCAGGACCTCAACCGCACGCACCCCAAAACCCTGAATGGGCTGGCGCATGGTGGTTAACAAAGGTGTAGGGGGGGTGGGCATGGGTAGATCATCAAAGCCCACAACAGCGATATCCTGCGGAACCCGCAGCCCAACCGACTGGATGGCCCGCATGGCACCGATGGCCATGCCGTCGGAGGCGGCAAAGACCGCCCGGGGGCGGGCCGGCAGGAGGCGTTTCATCGCGGCATAGCCGCCGGTTTCGGTAAAATCCCCTGCGACAATCAGTTCGGATTCCATCGGGATGCCGTGCTGCGCCAGGGCCTGCTCATACCCGGCGCGGCGGTCAATGCCGACGGTGTTGTCAACCGGACCGGTGATCGTGGCAATGCGCTGGTGCCCCAGGCTAATCAGGTGACTGACCGCAATGGCGGCCGCGGTGACGTTGTCCACATCGACATAACTCAGGTGTTCGGGCTGCAGCGGACGACCGGCGATCACCAGTGGGATTTCGGCATTGTTGAGCCGCTCGATCAACCCCTCCCCAATCTGGCCCGATTGGACAATGATTCCATCCAGATAGCCCTTGCGGGACACCCGGGGGAAGATCTTATCCTCGTCCTCTTTGGTGCTGACCAGGAAGAATCCCAGGGTGAGATTGTGTTGGTTGCAAGCTTGGGCAATGCCCTGGGTCAGGAAGGGGAAGTAGGGGTCTGTAAAGAAGGAGGTGACCGAGCGCGGTACCACCAGGCCGATCATGCCGGAACACTTGGAGACCAAGGCCCGGGCGGCCAGGTTGGGGTGGAAGCCGGTGTTTTGAATGACTTCCAGTACGCGAGTGCGCACGCTGCCCCGCACGCTGGGGTGATTGTTGATCACCCGCGATACCGTTGAGCGGGATACGCCTGCCAATCTGGCAATGTCTTCCAGGGTTAGGTCGGACACGATGTGGCTCCGAATGAAGAAGGGGGATTTGAAATCTGGGACGATCTGCGCATTTGGGAGCGCTCCCATATTTCGAAATTATTATAAAATGTTTTTATTAAAGAGTCAACAGGTTTTAACGGAGATTCAGTTACTAAACCTTAAAATTTTGCGATTTGGTCGGCTTTACTACCGAAACGCGCTCCACCGCTTGACATCTGCTGGTTCAATGCTAAAATATATAAATATTCCAGTAAATATTTCAGTAAAATAAACGGGAACAAATGCATTGAAAAAGAAAGTAACCATCGGCGATATTGCAGCCCAAAGCAGGGTCTCCCCTTCCACCGTCTCGTTGATCTTGAACAACAAACCGGGTGTTTCCGATGAAACCCGGGAACGCGTGCTGGATGTGGCGGCTGAATTGGGATATCCGATCCGGCCGTTGAACTCCACCAACGGCGGCAATGCCCTGCTGACCATCGGCATGATTGTCAAAATCGATCCCGATATCCTGCCGCAGGCCAATCCTTTCTACTCCAAAGTCATCATGGGCATCGAAGACGCCTGCCGCCGCAGCGGCATCAACCTGCTCTTCTCCTCCCTGCCGGTCGACGAGAACAACCGGCTGCTGGAAATCCCTCCCCTGATGTACAACGACAGTGTGGATGGGCTGCTGCTGGTGGGGGTCAGCATGGATGAAACCTTTGCCGCCAGCGCCGGCCGGCGCATGCCCCCCATCGTCCTCGTGGATGGCTACTCCAGCACCAACAGCTATGACACGGTGATCTCCGACAACTTTGGCGCTGCCTATCGGGCCGTCGAGCAGCTCATCACCCTGGGCCACCGCAGCATCGGGCTGGCAGGCAGCTGTGAACACTGTTTTACCAGCCTGCGCGAACGCCGCAACGGGTACCTGCGCGCCCTGAAGGATAATGGGCTCTACACCCCCTGCGTCGCCAACTTCAATATCAATAAAACCAAGGGGTTTGATGAAATCACCCGCCTGCTGCAGGATCACCCCCAACTCACCGCCCTGTTCTGCGTCAATGACGATGTTGCCAATGCCGCCCTGCGGGCCGCCCATGCCCTCGGGCGGCGGATCCCGGAGGATATCTCCATCATCGGCTATGATGACACCTATATCGCCGCCAACACCCGCCCGGCGCTGACCACCATGCACGTGGACACGGTAGCCATGGGCCGGGCTGCAGTACGACTGCTGGCTCTGCGGCTGGAAACCCCGGACGCTTCCCGGATGACACTGACCATCCATCCCACCCTGGTTGAACGCGAATCCACCGGTGTGGCCCCCAAATTCCCTGTTGAAAAGGAATCCATCCTCGAATGACGTATCCCCCCCTGCCCAATCTTCCCTGGGAAGAACGCCCTGCCGACTGCTCGGATGTGGTCTGGCGCTACAGCGGCAATCCCATCATTCCCCGCAATCTGATTCCCAGCGCCAACAGTATCTTTAACAGCGCCGTGGTTCCGTTCCGGGGTGGTTTTGCCGGGGTATTCCGCTGCGATAATCGCAAGCGGGAAATGAACATCCACCGCGGTTTCAGCCCCGATGCGATCCACTGGACCATCGAAGATGATCCCATCCAGTGGCAGTTTGCCGACCCGGAACTGGGCGCCTTTGAGCACCGTTATGACCCCCGGGTGGTCTGGTTGGATGACCGCTATTATGTCACCTGGTGCAACGGGTATCACGGCCCAACCATCGGCATCGGCTATACGTTTGACTTTGAATCTTTTCATTTTTTGGAAAACGGCCTGTTGCCCTTTAACCGCAATGGGGTGCTGTTTCCGCGGAAAATCAACGGGCGCTATGTCATGCTGAGCCGACCCAGCGACAATGGCCACACCCCCTTTGGCGACATCTTCATCAGCCAGAGCCCCAATCTGGTCCACTGGGGCGAACACCGGTTTGTGATGGGCGTAAAGGGCGGCTGGCAGTCCACCAAGATCGGCGCCGGGCCGATCCCCATTGAGACGCCGCAGGGCTGGCTGCTGATCTATCACGGGGTCTTGACCTCCTGCAACGGGTTTGTGTACAGCTTCGGCGCCGCCCTGCTCGACCTGGATGAACCCTGGAAGGTGATTGCCCGCGGCGACGAGTACCTGCTCTCGCCGCAGACTCCCTATGAATGCGTGGGCGATGTCCCCAATGTGGCTTTTCCCTGTGCCGCCCTTTACGACGAACCCACCGGACGGGTGGCCATCTATTATGGCGGGGCGGATACCGTCACCGCCCTGGCCTTTGCCAAAATGCATGAACTGTTGAGCTTCCTGGGATTCTAGATCTCCCGGAGCATCCGGGCCGGCACAGACAGGCGACCCTCAAGGGCGTCGCCTCACACTCTCCCCAAAAATGATCCCTGTGGCAGGCAGCGGATCATTTTGGGCCACCAGGTGCCCGCACCACCGCACAGACTTCAAAACACATACAAATAGTTGCACCCGGGCCCATCTTATATGATAATGGACTGGTCCGGGTTCTCTGCCTGGGTCGGGTCTGTTTCACTCCCAATCCGGGTGATGAGCGACTTTTGACGCAGCGTTTGGTGCCTGGTACCAAACCACTGAAATAAAGATTTTGATTGGCGAGGTCATAATGAAAAAACTGATTCAAGCCCTTCTGGTTCTGGCCCTTCTCGTTATGAGCGGCTGTACCGCCCAGCCAGGCCAGCCGCAGCCATTGAAAGTAGCGGTTCTGCCCGTCCTGGACTCGCTGCCGCTTTATGTGGCCGAAAGTCAGGGATATTTCGCCGCGGCCGGCATTGATGTCGAACTGGTGCCGGTGGGCTCAGCCCCGGAACGCGATCAACTGATGCAGTCGGGGCAGATTGACGGCATGCTGACCGAACTGGTGACGACTCTGAATTACAACCGCACGGAAGCCAAAATCAAGATTGTCCGCTTTGCCCGGGTGGCCACGTCAGAGTATCCGGTTTTCCGGATCCTGGCCGCGGCGGGCAGCGGCATTGCCACCGCGGCCGACCTCAGGAATGTACCCATCGGCATTTCTGAAGGCACCGTGATTGAATACATGACCGACCGGGTGCTGGCCCAGGCCGGGCTGCTGCCAGAAGAGATCAGCAAGATTGCGGTGGCCAAAATTGCCGACCGCTCCGCCCTGCTGGAATCCGGCGAACTGAAGGCAGCTGTCATGCCCGATCCCCTGGCCTCCCTGCTGATGCAAAAAGGAGCGGTGCTGGTCATCGACGACACCAGCCTGCCCGAGGTCAGCAACAGCGTCTATGCCTTCAGCATCCAGACGCTGGCCGAGCGCCCGGCGGATGTGACCGCTTTTCTGGCGGCGGTGGAAAAGGCCGTGAACGACATCAATGCAGACAAGGCCCGCTATCAGGACCTGATGGTGGAACTCAAACTGGTGCCGGCTGCCCTGGTGGGCAGTTATCCCATCCCCAGCTTTCCCACAGCCAGCGTGCCCAGCCAGGCCCAGTTCGATGATGCCCTGGCCTGGGTGATGGACAAAGGCATGGTCACAGTGGAGCTGAAATACAGTGACAATATTGATCCGGCCTTCCTGCCAAAATAGCCCCATTCCATGATCCGGGCTGTCGGCCTGACTTTTCGCTACTCCAAGCATCCCCCCATCTTCCAGGATTTTGACTGGCAGGTGGAGCAGGGGCAAACCTGGGCCATCATCGGGGCCTCCGGTTGTGGCAAATCCACCCTGCTGTATCTGCTGGCGGGATTGCGGCGGCCGGATGGCGGGCAATTGCTGATCAACAACCAACCCCTGACCGGGCCCCGCCCGCAAACCGGGTTGATCCTGCAGGATTACGGGCTGCTGCCCTGGGCTACGCTGCGCCAAAACGTTACTCTGGGGCTGGACTTGCGCCGCTTCTACGGACCGGACGGGCGCCATGCTCCGGCAGAAGCGCTGCCGGAAGACCTGTCGGCGCGCGTGACCCACTGGCTGGAACGGCTGGGCATAGCCGGAGTGGCTGCCCAATACCCCGGACAGGTTTCAGGCGGGCAACGACAGCGGGCGGCAATCGCCCGCACCCTGGTGCTGGAGCCGGACCTGCTGTTGATGGATGAACCCTTTGCCTCCCTGGATGCCCCCACCCGGGAAGACTTGCAAAGTCTGGTGCTGCAGCTGCACCAGGAACGGCCGCTCACCACCGTGCTGGTCACCCACACGATTGAAGAGGCCATGACCATCGGTGAAAAGATCCTGGTCTTGGTCAACCGTACCAACACCACCCCGCTGATTCTGGACAACCCGTATGCCGGACAAATCCCCCCGCCGCAGGACGCCGGGTATGCCCGTCTTACCGCCCGCATGCGGGACGCGTTGAGGCAGACATGATCAAACGGTTGCAGCTGGTCTGGGCATCTTTGGGCCTGCTGGCCGTCTGGCAGATCCTGGCCCTGATTGTGCAGCGGGACATCCTGCCCGCGCCTTTGGCCGTGCTGGCAGCCTTTTTCAGCGAGGCCGGCGGGGAACTGGGGGGGCATTTCCTCGCCTCGCTCTGGCGGGTGGTGGCCTCCCTGCTGCTTTCCATCGCGCTGGCAGCTCCGGCTGGATTGGTGCTGGGACAGTCCCGGCGATTGAACGCCTTTTTCTCTCCGCTGGTCTACATCCTGTACCCCATCCCCAAGGTGGTGCTGGTTTCAATTGTTATCCTGTTTCTGGGCATTAATGATCTCTCCAAGATCGTGATGATCTTCCTGATCCTGTTCTTTCAGATCCTGGTGCTGGTGCGCGATCAGGCGGCGGCCATTCGCCCGGAATTGATTTACTCCGTGCGCAGCCTGGGCGCCGGGCGGCGGGGGCTGTTCAAGTATGTTTACCTGCCGGCCAGTCTGCCGGCGATCCTGACCGCGGTCCGCCAGTCCATTGGCACCGCCGTGGCAGTGCTCTATATTGTGGAGCTGATCGCCACCACCCGCGGGCTGGGCTATTATATTTATCTTCACGGCACCACACTCTACGATTATCCCAAGATGTATGCCGGGGTTTTGGCCATGAGCTTGCTTGGATTGGGGCTGTACTTTACAGCCGACTGGCTGCACCGCAGGCTGTGCCCCTGGCAGTTTCAATCAGCCGAGGAGTCCGGATGAAACCACCCCAGGGCGCAGAACGAACCCGTTATGTCCGCCAGATGTTTGCCCGCATTGCCGGGCGCTATGATCTGCTGAACCGTCTGATGACCTTTGGCCGGGATCGCGCCTGGCGGACCGAAGCGATTACCCACCTGGCCCCCCAAACAGGGCAGCGGATTCTGGATGCCGGCAGCGGCACCGGCGACATCGCTCTGCAGCTTGTGCAAAAAACACCGGGTCTGCGCGTGATTGCCGCCGACGTGACCCCTGAGATGATGGCCATCGGGCGGCAGCGTCCGGGCGGGGCGCAGGTGTCCTGGGTGGTTGCCGACGCCCAGCACCTGCCCTTTTGCGACGGGGCATTTGACGGGGTGATCTCCGGTTACCTGCTCAGAAATGTGCCCTGCGTGGAGGATGCACTGGCCGAGCAATCCCGGGTGACCCGGCAGACAGGGCGCATTGTATCCCTGGACACGACCCCCCCCCGGCGGAACCTGCTGCTGCCCTTCATCCAGTTTTATTTAAAATTCATCATTCCCCTGCTCGGTCGGTTGGTGGCCGGTGAATCAGAGGCGTATACGTATCTACCCGAGACCACCCGCCAGTTTCTGACTGCGGAAGCCCTGGCCGTGTGCATGGAGCAGGCCGGTTATCAAGTTGAGGGCTTTGTCCGCCGCATGTTCGGCAGCATGGCCATTCACTGGGGAGCCAAAAAGCCGCCCCGGCCTTAGCCACCGAGCAGCACCCCGGCCGCAAAGAGCAGGCAGTACAGCAGCACCAACTGCGCCGTTTGGGCCAGCAGACGATTAAACCCGGGGCTGATGGGCAGCGTGCGGAGTTGATGCCAGAGATATCCGGCCCGGGGCAGG
>DAOQTN010000091.1:0-8461 GCA_035340555.1 Anaerolineaceae bacterium
GCGGGAACATCAGGTTGTACGAGGGGTTGCCGCACAGCGAGGGCAGGCTGCTCGTGGTGAAGATATTCAGGTCGTAGTTCGGGGGCTGCGGGTACGGATAGATGGTGTGGAACGTGCCGTCACCGGTGTCCGACACCTTCAGCTCGCCGTTCAGCAGCTGGATGGCGATGTAGAGATCAGCCTGGTTGTTCTGGTAGATCTGATCCTCGAACGGGCGCCAGCCGATGACGCGCATGCCATCGTTGACCACGTCGGTGGAGTAGCGTTCGAACATGGCCAGCACGGGCAGTTCCTCGTTGACGAGGCGGGCCAGGGTGTTGATGGCGGGTTTCTGGGCTTCAAAGTCGAAGCCGGCGGAAGCGGCCGTCAGCAGGTCGGGGATGTAGACCTCGGTGCCGTCAGGGGCAACCTGATTCCAGGACCAGTTCATGCCCAGCATGGCATCGGTCGCCTCGGGGGCGTTGCGGGGGGTGTTGAGGTAGTAGTTGAAGGAAGTGTGGGGATGAGGCGGGTTGTAGTAGATGCTCAGGTCCACCAGAATGTCGTACTTGCCTTCCTTCTGGGTGGTGGCGCGTTCGGCGGACGGGTAACCGCGCACGGTGGTGGTGATGCCGAAGGCGTTCAGCTGCTGGGCGGCATTTTCAGCCGAGCCCAGCCAGTCGGCGAAGTCGGCCGGAACCCACAGTTCGATGTCGATCAGGGCGCCGGTGTCATCCAGCCATTTGCCGTCCGCATTCTTGGTGAAGCCGATGGAGGTCAGCAGTTCAGCGGCCTTGTCCCAGTCGGTTTCGTACTTGTTCAGGGCGTTGCGGGTCTCATCGGTGAGCCAGGCATCCACCTGCAGATCGGTGAAACCGGCTTCGTATTCAATCGCGCGTCCGGCCGGGCCCATGGCGACCGTGGCGTTCTCTTCGCGGTCGATGATGTAGGCAAAGGCCTGGCGGACTTCCTTCTTGTTGAGGGGGTAGACGTTCTGGTTGAACCAGAGGCCCGGGCCGGTGCCGGTGGGGCCGGTCAGGATGTTAATGTTGTCCATGGTCTGGAACTGCTCAACATCCGAAGGGGTGTAGCCGTGGGTGCTGTAGTCGATTTCGTTGGAGAGAACCAGCGGCACGGAGGCGGCGGTTTCACCGTAGTAGAGCAGCACTTTTTCGAAGGCAATCTTGTCGGCATTGTAGCCGGTGGGATTCTTGACGAGTTCAAGCTGGGCCTCGGTCACGCCCTCGGTGTCGATGATGAAGGGGCCGTAGACGACCAGGGTCTCGGGCTTGAAGGCATAGAGGTCATCCAGCAGGGCCTTGCCCTCATCACTGTCCGCCGCCTTGCCCTCGGCGCGCATCTTGGCGGCCTCGTCCATCCACTTGCTGTACTGCGAGTAGGGGGCGGGCTGGTTGGCGCGCAAAATCAGGCGCAGGACGCGCGGGGAGGGGTTGCTGATCCAGAATTCGACGGTGTAATCATCCACTGCGACCACGTCCTTGAGGTAGGTCCAGACGGAGGATTTCTGCAGCCAGTAGATGTTATAGGTGCCGACCAGGTCCTGGGCGGTGACTTCGGTGCCGTCACTCCACTTGAGACCGGGGGTCAGGTTGATGGTCAGGATGTTGGCCACACCTTCCGGCAGCGGACCGGCTTCAGTGGGCACGGCCGTGGGGGCTTCGGTGACCACCGCGGTGGGGGCTTCCGTCACCACTGCGGTCGGGGCCTCGGTGACAACCTCGGTGGGAACCTCGGTCGCAACGGGGGTGCAGGCGCCCAGCACCAGGGCCAGGAGCACTGCAAAGATCAAAAACTTGTGGGTACGCATTTGTTGCTTCTCCTCTGAGAGTGAAAAAATGAACAGGGATTAACGATCGGTTGAACGGTGCAACTTGACGGAAACTGCAAAAATCACCTCCTTTGAAATGCCGGTCCGGCTCCGGGCCGGTCCTACTTGGACTTCCGGGCAACAATGACGATCGCGACCATGAAGATCAGTCCAATTGCCAGGGTGAACACTGTGATGACAAATTCGGCGGTCCCAGGCTGAACCACCAGCAACAACAGTGCGGATAACAAAAATATGAAAAAGGCGACCCGGAACCAGGTCCGGCCCAGTTCGGGACTCACGCCAGTTCCTCCGCCCGCTGGCGGCGGATGACGTGGCAGGCCACCGCCGAGCCGTCCCGGAACTGGCTCAGCTCGGGCTCCTCCCGGTCGCACAATCCCGCCTCCCAGATGGGGCAGCGCGGGTGGAAGGTGCAGCCGCGGGGCAGATTCAGCAGGCTGGGCAGGTCCATGCTGCGCAGCTGGATGTGTCGTTTATGCCGGGTGATATCGGGATCGGCCTCGGGGATGGCCGCGAGCAGGGCCTGGGTGTAGGGATGGCGGGGCTGCTCGACCAGCTGGCGGGCCGGGGCAATCTCGATCATCCGGCCCAAATACATCACCCCGATCCGGCCTTCCCAGGCAAAATATTTGGCCAGGGCCAGGTCGTGGGTGATGAACAGGACCGCCAGGCCCATCTTTTCCTTGAGGCGCAGCAGCGTGTTGAGCAGGCTGATGCGGATCGAGACGTCCACCATCGAGACGGCTTCATCGGCGACGCTGAAGGAGGGGTTGACGGTCAGCGCCCGGGCCACCGAGACCCGCTGCCGCTGGCCGCCGCTCAACTGGTGGGGGTATTTATCGAGGAAGTCCGCCGCCGGGGTCAGGTCGACCATCTCCAGCAGCTCGATGACCCGTCCCCGGGTGGCGCTCTCGGAGCGGGTGTAGCCGTGCCGTTTGAGGGGGGCAGCCATGGTGTCGTAAATGGTGAAGGAGGGGTTCAGCGAGGCGTAGGGATCCTGGTGGACCAGCTGCACCCCCAGCCGGTATTCCCGTTTTTCCCGCTCATCCAGATGGGCAATGTCGCGGCCGCGGTAGAGGACCTGGCCGGCGCTCGGGGCCAGCAGCCCCACGATCATGCGGCCGGTGGTTGTTTTGCCGCAGCCGGATTCGCCCACCAGGCAGACAATTTCACCCTCCTGGATGTGCAGCGAGACGTTGTTCACGGCCTGGATGTAGGTGTTGCGTTTGATGTGAAACGAGCGGGTGATGTTTTTCAGTTCGATCAATGATCCTGCCATGTCCATCCTCCTATTGCGCGCCCAGCATCTGGCGGGCGGATTTCCAGTACCAGCAGGCCACCTGGTGGTCGGCCCCGGTGGTTGGTTTCAGGGGCGGCTCCTCGCGCCGGCAGCGGTCGTCCGCGAGGGGGCAGCGGGGATGGAATTTGCACCCGGTGGGCATGTTGATCAGATCCGGCGGGGAGCCGGGGATGGAGGAGACGTGATCCTTGTGGGTCGTCAGGGTCGGCACCGCCTTGATCAGCCCGATGGTGTAGGGGTGGTGCGGGTTCTTGAAGGTCGTATAGACATCGGCCAGCTCGACCACCTTGCCGGCGTACATCGTCGCCACCCGGTCAGCCAGTTCAGCCGCCAGCGAGAGATCGTGCGAGATGAAGACCATGGCAAAATCCAGCCGGGTGCGCAGCTCCTTGAGCACATCCATGATGTTGCGCTGCGTCAGGATGTCGAGGGCGGTGGTGGGCTCATCCAGGATCAGCAGCTGCGGCTCCAGCAGCAACGCCAGGGCAATCAGCACCCGCTGGCGCATGCCCCCGGATAGTTCGTGGGGATAGGCATTCCAGACCCGTTCCGGTTCCAGCCGGACCAGGCGGAAGAGCTCCTTGGCGCGTTCGGCGAGCTCGCGCCCCTGCAGGTAGCCGTGGGCCCGGGCGGTGTCGGCAAACTGTTCCGACACCCGCAGCACCGGGTTGAAGGCATTCAGGGCGGCCTGAAACACCATGGCGCATTCCTGCCAGCGGAACTGCCGCAGGCCGCGGGCGTTGAGTTCCAGGACGTTCAGCGCGGCCGGGCCGCCGGACCGGGCGGCGCCGTGGTAGGTGATCCGGCCCTGGTTCATCCGGGCATTGCCGGGCAGCAGCCGCACAATGCCCAGCCCCAGGGTGGTTTTGCCGGAGCCGCTTTCGCCGATCAGGGCCAGGGCCTCCCCGCGGCGGATGTCAATGGTGACCTCCCGCACCGCCTGCACCCAGCCGCGCTTGGCCTGGTAGGCGATGGAGAGACCGTCGATGCTCAGCACCGGCGCGCCCGGCGCTGCCGGGGCGATTGTCACCGCCGGCGTGGCCGGGGCGGCGGGCGCCCCGGGGGCCTCGGACGCAACTGGCTTGGCCGGAAGCGAGGAGGGGGGTGTCAAGGTGGGGTTGTCCAGGTTGGGGTTCATGCTCACACTCCCAGGCGCAATCGGGGGTTGAAAATTTCTTCCAGCGATCTGGAGAACAGCACCAACCCCAGCTGGAGCAGGATGATCCCGCCCATCGGCACCAGCAGACTGGCGGCGGCGTTGGGGTTGTAAATGGCGTTTTTGGCGTAAGCCAGGCTGAACATGACGCCCCAGTTGTTGCCAAAGGGGACCACGCCCAGAAAGACCAGGCCGGTTTGGGAATAGATGGCCGCGGCCATGGCCTGGATCATGGCAATCATGATGTAGCTGGCCATGTTGGGCAGCATTTCCCGGAAAATGATATGGGGTGTGCCCAAGTCAAGCAGCTGGGCCGCCTCCACATACTCCCGTTTTTTGAGCGAGAGGAATTGGGAGCGCACCTGCCGGGCCAGCCCCGGCCAGCCAATGACCGCCAGGAACACCGCCAGGGTCCAGGCGTCCTCCAGGGCAATCATGGTGGCGATGACCACCAGCAGCAGGAAGCGCGGCAGCGTCAGCCAGATGTCGGTGATGGTCATCAGGGTGCTGTCCACCTTGCCGCCCATGAAGGCGCTCACCGCGCCCACCACCACGGCAATGGCGGTGGTGAATAATCCGGCCAGGAAGGCGACAATCATGACCTCGCGCCCGCCGTGAATGAACATGATCCAGTTTTCCCGCCCCATGAAGTCCGTCCCCAGGGGATGGGCGGCGGAGGGGGGCTTGTTGATGGCGGTGGTGTCCGAGCGGGTCTCGGGCGGCACGATCAACGGGCCGACAAAGCAGATCAGGACCAGGGCGACGATCACAAAAAGCCCAAACAGGCCGACCTTGTTGCGGGCCAGCAGCTTGAAGTTTTTACCCAGACCCCGGCCAAATGCACCCAGCAGGCTGCCAATTTTTGACATGGTCCTAGCCCTCCTTGTCCGTGGTGATGCGAATGCGGGGATCCAGCCAGCCGTACAGGACGTCGGCCAGGGCGGTGGAGATGATCACGGTGATCGTGGTGACCAGCAGGATGCCCTGCATGATCGGGTAGTCGCGCTTGCCGATGGCCTGGTTGAGCAGCAGTCCGATGCCCTGATAAATGAAGATGCTTTCGATCAGGATGGAGCCGCCGACGACAAACCCCAGCGAAATGGCCAGGCTGGTGATCAGCGGCAAACTGGCATTGCGGCCCACGTAGGCGGTGATGATGCGAAAATCAGGCAGCCCGCGGGCCCGGGCGACGTTGACATAATCATCGCCCAGCGTGCTGAGCGTGCTGGAGCGCATCGCCAGCAGCCAGCCGCCCAACGTGGTGAGTACATAGACCGAGCCCGGCAGCAGATAGTGTTTGAAGACATCGGCGAAAAATTCGATGGTGAAGCCGGGCTTGATGCCGGGGGAGAGCGAACCGCGGATGGCGGTCACGGGCACGATCTTCCAGGTGACCACCAGCAGCAAAATCAGCATGATCGCCGTCAGGGTGTTGGGGATGGAATCGATCACCGCGCTCAGATTGGTCAGGATGTAGTCCAGGGCGGAATTGCGCCGGTAGGCCGAGATCATTCCCAGAAACATCCCGATGACAAAGCTGATCAGCAGCGCCGTGCCGACGCTGAACAGCGTCCAGGGCAGCCGGGCGGCAATGAGTTCCATCACCGGTTTGCCGCGAGCCAGGACGTAGGAATCCCCCAGATCCCCCTGCAGTAAATTGCCCATGAAATCCAGATACTGCTCGTGCAGCGGGGCGTCGATGTCGATGCGCAGCAGCGAAGCGGCGCGCATGCGGGCCTCATCTTCCGAGATGCCCTGGGAGTCCATCAGATTCAGCACCATGATGTCCACGGGATTGCCCGGCAGGGCGCGGATGATGATGAAGGTGAAGGTCACCACCACCCAGATGATGAAAAGCTTCTTGACGATGGTTCTCAGCCAGTAATTCTTGAACACCCGCTGGAGAAAGTTCGTCAGGCGGTTCGTTTTGGCCGGGCTTGCGGCATTGGACAGGCTCATGGACGCACCTCTCGGAAAATTATGCGTATAGGAGATGGGGCTTGCGGGACGCCAGAAAATCGAGCGGCGGCGTCAACCACTGCGGGAGGATCTGCTCGATGTCCCTCCCGGTCTCAATCTGCTCCCGCAGCTCGGCGCTGCCGGTCAGTAAATCAAAGTGGGGTGGGTGGCCCTCCCAGCTGGTGGGGAGAAATTGGAATTGCTCCGGGTCCTGCTGCCGGCAGGCCGCCAGCAGGTGCAGGGCGGTTTCAATGGGTTGGTACTCATCCGGCTTGACCAGGTGGATCTGGACCCCGGCACAGAGTTGGCCGGCGTGTTTGCTGGCGGTGGGGGTGAAATGCACCGCCCGGAAGCGGCACCCCGGCAGCTTTTTGGCGTTCAGACACTCCGCCAGGGCCGCGCCGTCGAGCCAGGGGGCGCCGACCACCTCAAACGGCAGGGCCGTGCCGCGCCCTTCGGACAGGTTGGTGCCCTCCACCAGACAGGTGCCCGGGTAGACCCGCACGGTGGAGAAATGGGGCATGGCCGGCGAGGTGGGCACCCAGGGCAGCCCGGTCCGGTCAAAAGTAAGCCCTCGCTGCCAGCCGTCCATCAAAACGACGTGCAGTTCGGCGGGTTTTTCGAGCCGGGCGTTCATCCAGCCGGCCAGTTCGGCCGGCGTCAGGCCGTATTGAACCGGCAGCGGCAGAATGCCAACAAACGAGGTGTAGCCGGGCTGCACGACCGGCCCGCTGACAGTGAGCCCGCCCAGGGGATTGGGCCGGTCCAGCACCCAGACCGGCTTGCCGTGGGTCCCGGCGCTTTTCAGCACGTAATAGAGGGTGCTGAGGTAGGTGTAAAACCGGACCCCGACATCCTGCAGGTCAAATACCAAGGCGTCAACCTGGGCCAGCATTTCGGCGGTGGGTTCCCGGGTCTGGCCATAAAGGCTGAAGACCGGCAAGCCGGTCCGCGGATCGACTGCATTTCCGATGGCCGCGCCGTCGGCCCCGGCGCCCCGAAAGCCGTGCTCGGGGCCAAACAGGGCGCTGATCTGGTAGCCTGCGCCCAGCAGCGCCTCCAGCCCATGGGTGAAATCCGGCAGCGTGGCCGCAGACTGGCTGACCAGCCCGATGCGGGCTTTGGCCAGGGCGGCATTGCCCCGCACCATCAATCGTTCCAGGCCGGTGCGTGTCAGCATGGTGGCTTTCAGGCTTTGGGCGGGTGTTGGCGGACAATCACCTGGCGGACGGTGGGCCCCCCGGCGCTCATTTCGGTTTTGTAGCGCAGGAAACCCGCCTTGGTCACGCCCAGGGTGAATTCAATCAGCCGCCCGTTGGCATCATAGGTGATGCGCTCGGAGAGCAGGGCGGGCTTGCCGGCCGGGATCTCGAGGAGGCCTGCGGCAAAGCCGTCGACCTCGCCGGCCTCCAAAAACTGCAGCGCCCGCACCGGATAGACCTGGTAGACCTCCCGCAGAATCTGGTAGAGGGAGGAATTTTTCTGAACCTGCTCGTCCAACCCGGGAAAATCCTCGCATCTCAGGTGGGTCTTCTCCACGGAAATGGGGAAGTTGTCGGCCAGGCGCACCCGCACCAAGCGGTAAATCGAAACGCCCGGCTGGGTTTCCAGATGGGCGGCGATGGTCTTGTCTGCGGCAATGATCTCCAGGCCGACAAACCGGGTGGAGGGTTTCATGCCCTGGGCGGCGATCTCCTCGGTCCACCCCATGAGGTGCTGCAGGTTTTGCTCCACCCGCGGGCTGCCCGAGACGAAGGTTCCCTTGCCGGGGACGGTATACAGCCAGCCTTCATCCACCAAGGCCTGCAGGGCCTGGCGGACGGTCATCCGGCTGACATTGGTCAGGGCGGACAGCTCGGACACCGAGGGGATGCGCTGGCCGCTCGGCAGGGCCTGCTCGCGGATGGCCCGCAGCAGGATCCGCCGGATCTGGAGATAAATCTGTTCTGAGCTGTTTTTATCGAGGGAGGTGAAATCCATTGGCTATACCATGCTAGACCGGTCTATGCCGTGCTAGTCATAGAATAGCAGAAATTCCCCCGGAAGTCAAACCTGACAAATATCACTATTTTACAGCCCCGGTCCCTTTGGCGGGCGGACCGTTTGGAAGCCAGCCCTGTTTGGCTGCCGGCTTCGTTTGGGCAACGGCCTTGTGTGAACGACGGCCTTGTCTGAAAGACAGCCTCGTTTGGACGACGGCCTCGTTTGAACAAGGCCT
>DAOQTN010000092.1:0-8417 GCA_035340555.1 Anaerolineaceae bacterium
GGTTCCAGGGTTGGCGGCCTGGGTGGGGTTTGTCACCGACACCCCTTCGATGGGGGTGATGGTCCAGCCCATGACCAGGTTGCGCACAAAGTTGAAGGTCACAATGGCAGTGATGATGGCCAGAACCACAAAGATGACCAGTACAATCAGGCTGGTCCGATCGATCGTCACCCGCTTTTTGCGGGCCATTTGGATGTGATTATTTCCCATAGGGGTTTGTTTCAGTCCATCTTGGGCGGTGGGACGGGCAGTCCGGCCACGTCGGTTTCGCGCCAGCGATCGCCCTGGTCAATCAACATCACCGGAATGCCGTCCACGATCGGGTACTTGCGTCCACAATCCTGGCAAACCAGCCAGCTGTCCTTGACCAGGGTCAGCTGGCCACCGGTTTCCTTGACACAGGCGGGGCAGCGCAAAATGGCTAATAAATCTTCAGGGAGCATGGGGCCTCCAAATTCAACAAGTTGAGATGACTTCCTAAAATTAAACCTGTTCTCTATTGTACCACGAGCTGGGGCACTTCCTCATGATACAATATCCGTGCCATGTCAATATCATCATCCATCAAATTTTTATCCGCCTTCATCAAGTATCTACGCTCCCTGCGGGGGCAATTTCCGCGTCAATTCTGGTTTCTGTTTTGGGGCATGCTGATCAGTGCCACCGGCAGCAGCATGATCTGGCCCTTTCTTATGGTTTATGTGGGGGATCGTCTGGGGCTGCCGCTGTCCCAGATCACTTTTCTAACAGCGGTCAATGCTTTCGCTGGATTGTCCTCGTTTATTGTCGGTCCCCTGGTGGACCGGGTGGGGCGGAAATGGGTCATGGCGATCAGTCTGGCCATGAATGGAATCGGTTACATCCTGATGGCTCAGGCTCAAACGCTGGGAGAATTTGCCGCCCTGATGGCGCTGCAGGGAGCCTTTAATCCGCTCTACCGTATGGGATCGGATGCCATGATTGCCGATCTGATCCCACCCGAAAAACGCGCCGATGCTTATGGCTTGCTGCGTATGATCCACAATGCGGGGATAGCCCTGGGTCCCTCAATGGGTGGACTGATCGCCTCCCAGTCCTACAGCCTTGCCTTTTACCTGGCAGCAGCCAGCATGCTGATCTATGGCGGCATTGTGGCTTTCTTTTGTATGGAGACGCTGGTCCGCCGGCCCGCTGATGCCGCCCGCCCGAAGGAGACGCTGGGCGGTTATGGCCGCATCTTTCGCGATGGACAATTCGTTTCGTTTATCGGGGCCATGGTGCTTAATTCCATTGCATCAACCATTATGTGGGTACTGCTCTCCACGTATGCGATTAATAATTATCAGATACCCAGGGATCTGTATGGCCTGATTCCATCCGTCAATGCCGTCATGGTGGTGACACTGCAAATGCCGATGACCATGCTCACCAGCCGCTTCCGGCGTCTGCCGGTGATGATGGTCGGGGCCATCCTGTATGCCCTGGGGGTGGGCTCAGTGGCGTTGGGGGATGGATTCTCAGCCTTCTTATTGTCAATGATCATCATGACCTTGGGGGAACTGATTTTGATGCCGACGGCCAGCACCCACGCGGCCAGCCTGGCCCCTGCCGATATGCGCGGCCGTTATATGAGTGTTTATGGCCTGACCTGGAGTGCTGGATATGCGATTGGCCCGAGCCTGGGCGGATTTTTAAACGACCAGCTGGGCCCCCAGTTTATCTGGCTGGGAGGTGGAGCGGTTGGCTTACTGGCGGCGGCCATTTTTGCCATCAAAGCCCGGCGTGGTGCCGGACAGGAACAGTCTCAGGAACAACTGCAGGAACATCCGCAAGTATAGCTGCAGGAATGACCTCAGGAACAACTGGCAGGATGGCATGAACCAGCCGGAACAACTGGCAGGTGGCATAAGCCAGCCGGAACAACTGGCGGGACCAGCAGGAGGAGCCGCCTGGCAGGGATTGCCTCAGAAACAGCAGCCCGCTTAGCCGCTCTTGGGCCGCCAAAAGTGGGCCAGTTCCGCTTCAATATTGGGCGTCAACGCTTTCCAGGTGCGGATGGGCAGGTGCAGTACGGCAATGGCGGCAGTTGGCAGCGGATTGACCGAGCCGCTCAGGATTTGCAGCAGTGCTTCCAGACCGGGATTGTGCCCGACAATCAGAACGCGCTCAACCTCATCGGGTAGATTGGTCAGCAGATTCAGATGGGCGGCGGGTTCAGCCAGGTACAACTCATCCAGGTAGGCGATTTCCTCCTTGTAGTCGCACTTGGCGGCTACAGCTTCAGCGGTCTGCCCGGCGCGCAGCGCACTGGAACTGAAAATTCGTTCCGGACAAAGATGATGCTCCCGCAGCAATTTCCCCATTTTGGGGGCATCCTTCTCGCCGCGCTTGTTCAAGGGACGTTCATGATCGGCAACTTCCGGATCCTTCCAGGACGATTTTGCATGACGCATTAAGATTACAGTTTTCATTCGCGGCTTCCTATTTGAATTGTTAAGACAACATTCGAAAACAGTCCGCGCCAGAGTATATCACAGACTGCCGGACAGAATCAGATTTTAAGAATTTCCTCCAATATTTGGGGGTCATCCTTAACCAGCCCGGGCTCAACCAGACGCACCAGCATTTCTCGCCAGGCCGGTTCTCGTTCAAAAACCTGCTTGAAGATGGGGGCTGCCTCGGTTAGATTCCCAATATTGGCCAGGGAGACGGCGTTCCAGAACAGGATTTCCACAATCTGCGGCGCCAGTCGGGCGGCGGCGGCGTAAGCCAGCAGGGCGTTGCCCTCATCCCCCCGACCCAGGTACTCATCCCCCTGGTTCATATACGTGTAGGCGCGATGAATGTTGACCAAACGGCGCAGTTCGCCGACTGGTGCGGGATGATCCTCAACCCGCAGATCCATGATGTTTCCCATCCAAGGTTTGTCTGGTGCGGCGCCGGAGACAATTTTGATGGCCGCGGACTGCTGGCCTCGAATGTCGCCGCCGCAGCTTTGGGCCGCCTCCAGCGCCCGCAGCAGTCTTTCCGGTAAATCAACTGTTGCATCCGCCAGAGCCGATTGATATGCGTCATGCATGGCCTGCCAGACGGTATCGTTGAGCATCATATTGGCTTGAACAGAAAACCCTGGCCCGGTCAGATGTCCAGCCTGTTTGACACAGCGCGCTCCGGTATGTGCGGCCACATTCCCTTGGGAGTCTATCATGGCCACCTGACGCAGCTCGCGTTCGGGATCGGTGCTTAATAGGGCTTGCAGCGCCTGGGGGGCTGTTTTGCCGCCCCGCATCAGCGCCAGTCCCAGGGGGCCGTAACTGATTTCAACCATCGACTGTGTGGCCACCACCCCGATGCCGCCTTCCGCCCAGCCAACCACTGATCCCACCGAGAACCAGTGCGATTGGACGGCGATCCCGTAGTCCCCGGTGAGCGGATCCCGGGCAACAATTGAATAAGTGTGGGCAAATGGTTTCGTGGGCATGGGGTCTGGGTCTCCTTTTTGGGGGGCTGATCAGCAGGAAGCCATCTGTGATGGGCTATGACGTTGAGATAAATTTTAGCACGAAAGGTTGGATTATTTCGCTGAGACCCTTTGGTTTGTAGTGAAATAAACACAGCCCGGTTTGATCGAACCGGGCTGTGGTGACTGGCGATGGGGCCGGCGATGGGGGCGACGATGGGATCGGGCCTTTTCGACGCGGGCCGGTGATGGGATCGGGTCTTTTCGATGCGGGCCGGTGATGGGATCGGGCCTTTTCGATGCGGGCCGGCGATGGGATCAGGCCTTTTCGATGCGGGCCCACTCATCCTTCAGGCTGACCGTCCGGTTGAAAATCAACCGGTCCGGTTTTGAGTCCCAGTCGGCGCAGAAGTAGCCGAGGCGCTCAAATTGGAATCTGTCGCCGGACTGGGCGCCGCTCAGGGAGGGTTCCAACAGGGCGTTGCGAATCTGCAGTGAATTGGGATTGAGATCCGCAATGAAATCGCCGCTGGTTTCAGGATCGGGATTGTTGAACAACCGGTCATAAATGCGGACTTCCGCCGGGATCGCATGGGCGGCCGAGACCCAGTGCAGTGTTGCCTTGACCTTGCGCCCGTCAGGGGCATCGCCACCGCGGGTTGCTGGATCGTAGGTGCAGTGAACTTCGACAATATTCCCGGCTTCATCCTTGACAACCCCTTCGCACTTGATGAAGTAGGCATAACGCAACCGGACTTCGCGCCCGGGGGTCAGCCGGAAATACTTCGGCGGGGCCTCTTCCCGGAAATCATCCTGCTCAATGTAGATGACTTTAGAGAAGGGGACCTTGCGGGTGCCCATGGCAGGGTCCTCCGGGTTGTTGACGGCGTCAAATTCCTCCACCTGACCATCCGGATAGTTGTCAATCACAACCTTCAGTGGATTCAGCACGGCCATTTTCCGCGGGGCGCGCTTGTTCAGGTCGTCCCGCACGCAGGATTCCAGGAGTGCCAGGTCCACAAAGACTCCGGATCGGGCCACGATCGTTTTGGCAACTCCCGCCCGGGCCACAAATTCCCGGATGGCTTCGGGCGTATATCCCAGCCGGCGCATGCCGCGCAGAGTCGGCATCCGCGGGTCATCCCAACCACTGACATGGCCCTCTTCAACCAGCCGGCGCAGTTTACGCTTGCTCATCACAGTGTAGTTAACGTTCATGCGGGCAAATTCGATCTGGCGGGGCGGATTTTCGATCCCCAGTTCGTTTAAATACCACTCATACAAAATCCGGTGGTCTTCGTATTCAATCGAGCACAGGGAATGAGTCACACCGTGCATGGCGTCATTTTGACCCTGGGCCCAGTCGTACATCGGATAAATACACCGCTTCCGCCCGGTGCGGTGATGCGGCGGTTCGTGGATGATGCGGTACATGATCGGGTCGCGCATGTTCATGTTGCCATGAGCCATGTCTATTTTGGCCCGCAGGGTGCGGGACCCATCCGGAAACTCGCCGTTTTTCATGCGTTCAAACAGGTCCAGATTTTCCGCCACCGTCCGGTTGCGGCTGGGGCTTTCCACGCCGGGGGTGGTCCAGGTGCCGCGGTTTTTGCTGACCTCTTCCGGGCTTTGATCGTCAACATAAGCCTTGCCCTTTTTGATCATTTTGACAGCCCACTCGTACAACAGGTCAAAGAAGTCCGAGGAATAAAGCTCCTGCTTCCATTCGATGCCCAGCCAGGCGGCATCCTCTTTAATGGCGTCAACAAACTCCACATCCTCTTTGGCCGGATTGGTATCGTCAAAACGCAGATCCAGTTCACCGCCAAAGCGCTGGGCGATGTTGTAGTCAATCAAAAAAGCTTTGACATGGCCAATATGGAGGTAGCCGTTTGGTTCCGGAGGGAGCCGGGTGCGGACATGGGAGAAGCGACCGCGACGCAGATCTTCAGCCACGGCTTCTTCGATAAAATTCATGGGATTGGGGGAGGATAAATCAGTCATGGGGGATCCTTTCAATTGCAGTTCTCAATAAGAACTTGGGGGCAGCGGTCTTCATCCAGTCGGATCAGCTGATTCCAGTTCATGGGTGTTCTAATGGCAGCTCAGTTGCGATTTTGCTGCGTTTTGCTGCGGCTTTGTCGCGGCTTTGCTGCGGCTTTGTCGCGGCTTTGTCGCGGCGGCGGTTTTGATATCAGTTGCAGTTGCGGTATCAGTACCAGTTACAGATTCAGATTTGGTTGTGCTTCGATCACTGGTCAATGCTGTTTGAAGCAGGTTTGAGTGCCTATTTGGTGACTGGCCATTATTATAATCCAGCTTGTTCGGATGTGTGAAATTGTGGAATTTGCCGGGTGGGCTGGCGAAAACCGAACCCGGCTGCGTGCTTGCCTCTAATCCCCGCCCGTGATACACTTTTATCGTGGCAAAGATTCTGGTTTTAAGCGCGCATACGGAATTCAGTGAACTGCTGGCAACCAGTCTGGCGGAAGGGGGGGCCTACCAGGTGTTTCGGGCGCCCAATTGCGCCGCGGCTGTGGTTCAGTTGCAACAGGAGCGGATCAACCTGGCGATTGCCGATGTCTCTCCCGACGACCTCTATCTGGCGGTCTTTTACGACGTGATTGAGTCCGCCCGGCCGCCCTGCCGCCTGATCGTGATCCCCCCCGACAACAATCCCAATCACCCGGCTCTGCGGGACTGGTGTCCCCATGGGTATTTGAACAAGCCTTACTATTTCCCTGACCTGCTCCAGATGGTTGAAAAACTGCTGGACGTCTCCCCACACGCTTCAGCCGAGGCCGAGCCACTGGCGACGGAAACCCTGCCGCCCTGGTTGCGGGATGTCAATGTTGCCGCCCAATACCTGACCCGCTTGCTGCTGGAGTCGTCTGCTGAGGCCGCACTCATTACCTACCATCAGGACATCTGGGCGTATGCCGGTCAGCTGACCCAGCCAGCCGCCCAGGAGGTGGCCGGCATCCTGGCCCGGGTCTGGGATTGTGACGCAGATAGCGACATGGCCAGATTCACCCGGCTGACCTCAAATGGCGGGGAATATCTGCTCTACGCCACCGCCTTGATGTCGGACCTGCTGCTGGCGCTGGTCTATGATGTGACCATGCCGTTGTCCCGCATTCGTTCGCAGGCGGGCCACCTGGCGCGCTCCTTGTCCAGTGAACAGCCCCAAGCCATCCAGATTCCATCGCCGGTGGCGCTGGTGTCTGCGGACGAGGCTGAGCTTGATCCCGCCGCCGACGCTGACGATGACGATGATGGCGAACTAACGCCGGAAATGCTCAATCTGGAGCTGTCCAGTTTGCTGGCTGATTTCCTGCCCCCGGATCCGGACCCGGTGCGGATCCCGCCGCTGTTGTCGGCCGCTTCGTCGCAGTCGTCAGCCGCTTCGTCGCAGTCGTCGGCCACTTCGTCACTGTCGTCGGTACCTTCATCGATGTCGTCGGCGCAGGCGCTGCCCCCGGCGATCTCGTCGATGCAGGCCGCCCAGTCGGCCCAACCGCCGCTATCGACTCCGGAGGGGCAAACCGAACCGGAGGTGTCCATCCCCATGCCCGCGGCCAGTGAATGGATGACGGAAAACCAGGCGCTGATGGAACTGCAAAACATGACCCTGCCCTGGGATGAGACCCGCCCCAATCCCGTGACCATGAGCGATGTTTCTCTGGCACCTGCGATCGGTGAGGAGGACGGCTATTCCCCCAACCTTGAGGCGGTGGCCTCCACCCGTCCCGCTGGATTGGTGCCATTGATGCTGCCGGAAAATTTGCAGCAGTGGGATACCGCCGCTCCGGGCATGAGCTATATCGTGTACACCTGCATTCTGCTGCCGCGTTTTCCCGGTCACTTTCTGACGGGTGAACTCAGCGAACAGTTGGCCCAATGGGTGCCGCAGATCTGCATCGCCTTTGGCTGGCACCTGGACGGCCTGATTGTTCGACCGAACCATCTCCAGTGGACGGTGCGGGTGGCTCCGGTGGTCTCACCGGGAAACCTCATCCGTATCATGCGTCAGCAAACCTCCCATCGCGTTTTCATGCAATCCCCCCACCTCGTGGCGGAAAACCCCTCCGGGGATTTCTGGGCCCCCGGTTACCTGGTGGTCAGCGGTTCCCAGCCCCCCGGGGGGAAACTGGTCCGTGAGTTTGTGCGTCGGATTCGCCGTCATCAGGGTTTTGAACAATCAGGATAATCCATGCCGCCTGTTTTATATCTTATTGATGGTCATGCGCTTGCCTACCGGGCTTATTTTGCCCTGACCCTGTCAGCCGCCGAACGCATGCAAACCCGTTCCGGTGAGCCCACGGCGGGGATTTTTGGTTTTGCCAGCGTGTTGCTGCGACTACTGGAGCAGGACCGGCCCGAGTACCTGGCAGTGGCTTTTGACACCGGAAAAACCTTCCGCAACGAATCCTATCCGGATTACAAAGCCACCCGGGCGAAAATGCCGGACGATCTGCGCACCCAGATTGAACGCATTCGTCAGATGCTGGATGCTTTTGGCATTCCCCGGCTTGAAGTGGAGGGTGTGGAAGCGGATGATGTTTTGGGCAGCATTGCCCGCCAGGTGGTGGCGGCTGGATTGGGAGTGAAGATCATCACCGGCGATCGCGACCTGCTCCAACTGGTTGACGACCGGATCATCGTCAACCTGGCAGGCAGTAAATTGTCTGAATCGCGGGACTTCACCGCGGCGATGGTGGTGGAACTGCTGGGGGTGCGTCCGGACCAGGTGGTGGATTACAAGGCCCTGGTGGGGGACAAATCCGATAACATTCCCGGGGTGCCGGGCGTCGGTGAGAAGACGGCCCTGACATTGCTCTCACAATATCAAACCTTGGATTCCATATATGATCACTTGCCTGACATCCCGGACCGGGTGCGGACCAAACTGGAGGCCGGGCGTGAGCTGGCTTATTTGAGCCAGCATCTGGCCACCATCCGGCTGGATGTCCCGATT
>DAOQTN010000093.1:0-8316 GCA_035340555.1 Anaerolineaceae bacterium
TTCGAGGTGCAACTGAGGATCCTCTACTTATATGATCCTTCAGGCTCGAAAAAAGACGGGAAAAGGCCAACTCTCCATTGGATTATAAAACCTTTAAACAAGCCCCATTTATCAAAAACGGCTCCCAAAATATTCAAAGTATGATAAACTTACCCTTAATCAGCAGTAGATAATTATCTAATGTCTATGACTTCTACCTTCCGTTCGCTCCGTCACCCCAACTACCGCCTCTGGTTCTTCGGCCAGGGGGCTTCGCTGGTGGGCACCTGGATGCAGTTTGTGGCTCAGCAATTGCTGATCTACCGTCTGACCGGCTCCGCCGCCGCCCTCGGCACCATCAGCCTGATCGGCCTCATCCCGCTGATCCCGCTGTCGCTGTGGAGCGGCTCGCTGGTGGACCGCTTCCCCAAGCGCACGGTGATCCTCGTCTGCCAGGCCGGGATGATGGTGCAGGCCCTGATTATGGCCGCGCTGCTCTTCACCGACACCGTGCAGATCTGGCATGTGTATGTGCTGTCCTTCTTCCTGGGGGTTTTCAATGCGGTTGACCTGCCCGCCCGCCAGTCCATTGTGGTGGAGCTGGTGGAGGGCAAGGCCGATCTGAGCAATGCCATTGGCCTCAATTCGGCGCTCTTCAACCTGGGGCGGGCGCTGGGGCCAGCCATGGCGGGGGTGGTGGTGGCCGCCACCGGCGAGGCCTGGGCGTTTTTCATCAATGCCCTGACCTTTGCAGTTTTCATCGTTGCCCTGTTATTCATGCGAAACCTGCCAGCCCCCGCGCCTGATGCGCGTAAAAACAGCCGCACTGCCGCCCACATGTTGGAAGGAATGCGGTTTATCTTCAAACAACAAACCCTGCTGATTTTGGTGACGCTGGTGGGCGTCAGCGCCTTCCTCTCCATGCCGTACAGCACCCTGATGCCCGTGTTTGCCGGGAATGTGCTGGTCTCCAGCGCCCAGCCATTTGTGAATACGGTCTGCACCAGTGGTCTGATTACCTGTCTGGCGCCGGAAGCGCTGCCGCTGGGCCTGCTTACTGGACTGATGGGCTTTGGCGCACTGATTGGTGCCCTGCTGGTGGCTTCGCTGCCTGAGACCGCCCCGCGCGGGTTAATGCTGACGATTGGCAACCTGGGTTTTCCGGCCCTGCTGATCGGCTTCGCCTTCTCGAAATCATTTGTGACCTCTCTGGTTTTGATGTTTTTTGTGGGTGTGGCGTTCGTCTGGCAAAATGTGCTGGCAAACACCCTCATCCAATTTGCCAGTCCTGATGCCATGCGCGGCCGGGTGATGAGCTTTTACACCATGTCCTTCCAGGCGATGATGCGCCTGGGGGGCATGCAGGCCGGTTTGCTGGCCGATGGCATCGGTGCGCCGCTGACGGTGGGGATTGGGGCGGTGATTTCACTCATTTATGGACTGTTTGTTCTGGTACGATATCCCAAGGTACGCCAGTTACAGTAGTAGAAAAAATGGTTTTGGCGGGATCGCCCCGAGCGTTTGATGGGGGGATTTTAAGCGTACTTTGCCTCACGGAAAACCAGTATTTATTCGGAGTCTGGCTGCAAATGACTGATGCTGTCATCCAAACGGGTTACAATAGAAGCAGCGTTAATGTTTACTCCAATTGAGGTGTCTCATGACTCGTATGTTGCTCTATCATCCGGCTGAACTGCGTGCCTTTGTAACCCGCTTTTTTGAGGCCTATGGTGTTCCTTCTGAAGATGCGATTATTGCTGCCGATGTCCTGGTTTCTGCTGATGAACGCGGGGTGGAATCACATGGTGTGATTCGTTTGAAAAGTTATTATGGTAGCCGGCTGAGTGCCGGGTTGATGCTGCCCCGGGCTGAACTCCACACTTTATCCGAGACCCCGGCCACACTAGCCCTGGATGCCGGCAATGCCTTGGGACAACCGGCCTCCTACCGGGCCATGCAGCGCTGCCTGGAAAAAGCCCACCAATCGGGTCTGGCACTGGTGACTGTCCGTAACAGCAATCACTACGGGATTGCCGGTTACTATGCCATGATGGCACTGGAGCAGGGGTTGATTGGTATCAGTAGCACCAATTCCCAGCCCCTGGTGGCTCCCACCTATGGACGTACCCGCTTGTTGGGTACCAACCCCATTGCTGTAGCAGTGCCGGCCGGGCGGAATCGACCGTATGTGCTGGACATGGCCACCAGCATTGTTCCAATCGGCCGTATGACGGTATTCAAACAGCGGGGGGAGGAGATCCCGGCTGGTTGGGGTGTTGATGGCGATGGACATGTGACCACTGACCCTGCCCAGGTGCTGGAGGGGGGCGCGCTGATGCCGTTGGGTGGAGTGGATCTGATGCGGGGTTACAAGGGATATGGACTGGCGCTGCTGGTGGACCTGTTCTGTGGTGTTCTGGCTGGGGCTGGCTTCGGCAGCATGGTTGGCCGGGCGGACCGCCCGGCGAATGTGGGGCATTGCTTTGCTGCCGTGCGCCTGGATGCCTTCCGGCCGGCGGCCGAGTTTTTAAGCGATATGGATGTCCTGATTGACGAACTGAAAAACGCGCCCAAAGAATTGGGGCAGGAGCGAATTTTCATTCATGGAGAAAAGGAATTTGAACGTGCGGAGCTTGCCCGCACGCACGGCGTTCCGTTGATGGAAACAACGGTGACGGCACTGCGTGCAGCCGGACAGGAAACCGGCGTCCCATTTGATCTGCCGCCCCTGGGCGAGGTCGTCTGAAAACCAGCAAACCTGGCAAAGCTTGACCTGTTTTTTTGACAATTTTCCCGCGCCGTGTTAAAATTTCAACGACTTGAGGGCAGAAACCGTTGAGGCTTCAGCGGCTGCATAAAGCAGGTTGCACGTTCCAGGTGGAGTAATTTACCGGACCAAATCAGCACCCCGGGCCCCTTTCAGTGCCGGGGTGTTTTGTTAACCCAAAGCTCTAAAGACCTTTTATTTGCAAGGAAATATATCGAATGACTGACTCTGTATTACGCATCATCCCACTGGGCGGCCTGGGGGAAGTGGGCCGCAACTGCATGGTTTATGAATATGATGGTGAAATTCTGGTCGTGGACAGCGGCATGATGTTCCCGGAAAACGACATGCTTGGCATTGACTACATCATCCCGGATTTTAGCTATCTGGCACAAAATCGCGAACGTGTGCGTGGCATCATCATCACCCATGGACACGAAGATCATACCGGCGGATTGCCGCATCTGCTTGAAGAATTACAGGCCCCCATTTATGCCACGCCGCTGACGCGCGGCCTGATTGAAGTTAAACTGGCCAAACGCGGTGCCGCCGGTCGGGCCGATCTGCACACTGTCCAGGCGGGTGATCGCTTGACCATTGGCCCCTTCCAAGTGGATTTGTTCCATGTCTGCCATTCAATCCCGGATGGCGTCGGCCTGGGAATCCAGACTCCTGTGGGGTTGATTGTACATTCCGGCGATTATAAATTTGACCACACCCCTGTGGATGGGTGGCCGAGCGATTATGCCGCCCTGGCCGATTTTTCCCGGCGCGGTGTGCTGGCCTTGCTCTCTGATTCAACCAATGCCGAGCGTCCCGGATGGACGCCCTCCGAGCGGGTGGTGGATGCGGCTTTTGATCAGGTCTTTCGTGAAGCGCCAGGACGCATCATTATCGCCAGTTTCGCCTCTCTGATCTCACGTGTTCAGCAGGTTTCGCAGGCCTGCACCCGCTATAACCGGAAATTAGCCCTGGCTGGGGCCAGCATGGTGGATAATGTCAAAATGGCGCGCAAACTGGGCTACCTGGACATTCCGGAAGAACAACTGGTTAGTGTGGAATCCGCCGTTAATCTGCCGGATGATCAGGTCGTGATCATGTGCACCGGCTCACAGGGCGAACCCACCTCGGTGATGGGCCGTCTATCCATGGGGACCAATCGATTGTTTGATGTCCAGGAGGGTGACACGATTGTTTTGTCGTCGCATCCCATTCCTGGCAATGAGGAAAATGTTTACCGCACCATCAACCGACTGTTTGCGTTGGGGGCCAATGTGGTTTATGAGAGCCTGGCACCGGTGCATGTCTCTGGACATGCCAGCCAGGAAGAAATGAAATTATTACTGCACCTTACCCAGCCAAAATATGTTATTCCGGTTCATGGCGAATTGCGCCATCTCCGTCAGGCGGCGCTGCTGGCCGGACAGGTGGGCATTCCCGCCAGTCGGGTGGCTGTGATTGAAAATGGCCAGGTGGTCGAATTTAACGCTACGGGTGAGATGCGCCTGGGGGGGCGCGTTCCAGTTGCCACGGTCTTCGTTGATGGATCCGGTGTTGGAGATATCAGCGAGGATGTGATGCGCGAACGGGATGAATTGGCCCGTGACGGGATTGTGATGGTGCATATTCTGTTGGATAAATTTACTGGCCGGCTTTCTCAGGAACCCGAGTTTATCATTCGCGGCTTTATGATGAGCCGTGATGCTGAACAGGTGATTACCGGGGCCACCCGTCGGATTGAAGATATGCTGCTCCGCCCCAACGGTCACCAGCCCCGCGAATTGGAAAAAGACCTGCGTTCATTCCTTTTCAACGAAACAGGTCGCCGTCCCAGCGTGTTTGTCACTGTCAACCGGGTCTAGGTTAAACCGGCTGGATTGCTGTACTTACGGCAGTGTGTACAACGCATAGGTCCCCCCATAATCCACGGGGTCCGGCAGTGTTGCTAGCAGGGTTTCGAGTGCCGTAATGTCGTCCGGGGTATGGTTGGGATCGCCAGCAGTCTTTAAAAAATTCATACCAGTGGTATAGGCCAGCACGTGGGTGATGCCCTGCTCATGCCAGGCCTGTAAAATGTCTGGCGTGGTCTGGTTCGTGTCCCGGTCGCCTTTCCAGCGATCAAGTACTTCATCAGCAATACATTTTGGCGCACAGTAATAACCGCGCGCCTCATAGAGCATCAGGACCCGAGCATCATCCGGCAGTTCTCGAACGCCCCACATGGCCCGCTGGTACCATCCCAGGTTGTCCGCCACGTAATCTTCTTCACTACGTAGTCCCAATGCTGAACGCAAAGCATCCTGACGGATTACCTGGGTGCCGACCTCCAATAAATTCAGGGTCAGTGCCAGCAGTACAAAGACGCTGACGACCCGCCCCAGTCTGACCTGGCCCAGGTTGAGGCGCGAAACACCCCAGAAACCAAAGCCAGCCAGTGCGGCAAAGGCTGGAAAAAGCGCAAAATAATAGCGGGTTTGGATCAACCTGCCGCTGTATTGATTGCCCAGTGCCCAGATAATCAGGCCGATCAGTGCCATCCAGACTGCATTTTCCAGGCTGCCGGTTTGTACCTGGCTGCGCCGTTCACGCCCCAGCCAGGCCAGCGCGCCCAATCCCAGCAGCAGCGGACCCAGCGCGACCATGTAACCGCCCGCACCTTCCAGTCCTAGATAAGTGGCCCGGACCGGCAGGAAGATGATGTCCAACCAATTGCCGTAGACGGGGACATTTTGCCAGACTGCCATGCGCAGTTCGGTCATGGCTCCACCACCGAAAAAGAAGGGATATATGGGATTGCCGGTTGTGATCCAGTTTTTGATGAACCAGGGCATGGCCGCGGCCAGGGCCCATAATCCATAGGGCAGTGCCCGCGCGAGGAAGGCTTCATGGCGCTTCCAGGCATGCCAGGCCAGTGATCCCAGTCCGGCAAGCGCAATCACCCCGGCGGTGTATTTTGTGCCCACTGCCAGCCCGGTAAAGATGCCTGCCAGTGCCAACGAGCGGACCCCACCATTCTGTCGCCAGTCATCCAGTAGCACCAGGACCCCCAGACCAAACCACAGCGCCAGCCAGTCCACATATCCGGCGGCGGTCAGCATCACCATCGAGTATCCTGAGGTCAGAGCCGCCAGGCCCACCCAGGCTGGGCGTGGCCCCAACCGTTCACTCAGGTAACCCAGGCCTCCTGCCATTGCCATCACCCCGAAGGCCCAGCCGACCGTTGTGGCTGCCGGCCCGTCAGCCAACAACATGGCCAGCAGGTAGATCATCTCGGCATTCTGCGGCATCCCTGACATCACTTGCCAGGGGAGATAGGTAATGCGTCCATTGTTTAAATAGGCCTGGGGCAACAACAGATGGGTGGAGAGCGCGTCAAACCACAGCGGCGGCGCCACTGCCACCGCCAGTACCAGGACCATCAAACCCGCACAAAGACCACCCACCCAACGGCCAAATCCATCGCTGGAACGCCAGAGTTCACCCAGGTCCCGCCAGTTCGCCAGCCAGGCCCGCGCCCGTCGGAAGAACACCGCCAGCAGTGCAAAGACGGCCCATCCCATCCATTTGCTGACCCCCATCAGTGAGCCTATAATCAACATCCCCAGTGCCAGCAACCCAATACCCAAACCGGCTTGCAGTGCGGCGCGGGTCAGCCGGGGCAGAGTTTGACTGGTCATCATCAGGCTGCCCATGGATCCACTCAGGACGATAACGGCTGTTGAAACCATTAACCGCCAGACCGTCTGCCCCAGATTGAGGATAAACTCAGGGGTGATGGGCTTGTGACTGATATAATACATCAGAACCACTGCTACAACCCAAAGCAGCGCGCCAGCGCCAACCCATATTTTGATCCGTTCTGATTTTTCCACGGCCGGCTCCTGAATCAAAAGGATAGCCTTATTTTACCCGTTTAACCCTGCCAAAGGGGTTCACTAAAACCGACTCCTTATGTGCGACGGTTCCATCATTTTTGGGGAGGGAGGTATACCCGGTAATATTGTTGTGTATACAATTATTCCCAATCGCCGGCTTTTTACTGTATAATTCATTCATTGCACTTGGCTGCTCATTATTATTTGTAAACGAGGGACCCCCATGAACCCAGTGATGATCGTTACCGATAGCAGCGCCTATCTGCCCGCAGAACTGGTTGAACATTATTCCATTCACGTCATTCCGCTGACCCTGAATTGGGATGGTCGCACGTACCGCGACGGAGTGGATATGGGGGCCACCGAGTTCTACGCCCGTCTGTCACAATCTGAAACCCTGCCCACCACCAGTCAAATATCGGCGGGGGAGTTTGAAAAAAACATCAATATGCTACTTGCCGCCGGTTACGATGTTTTGGCGCTGCCCATCTCCAGCGGAATTTCCAGTACTTATCAGACTGCCGCGGGCGTGGTCGAACAATACCCACGCGAGCGGGTGGCCCTGCTGGATACCCGGCTGGTTTCGATGGCTTTGGGATTTCAGGTGCTGGCCGCAGCCCGGGCTGCGGCGGCCGGTGCTGGTCTGACTGAATGCCTGGAAGCTGCAACTGCAGCCTACAATCAGATCGGGGTTTACTTTACCATTGATACACTCAAATATCTGGCTGCGGGTGGGCGCATCAACAGCGCCAAACGACTGGTGGGTACGGCATTAAATCTCAAGCCCATCTTGGAGATCCGGGATGGCAAGATTGAATTGGTCACCAGTGTCATGACCCGCAAAAAATCCATTGAGGCCCTGCTGCAGCTGGTTGAAACGGGCATTGCAGGGCGAACGCCGGTGCGTATTTCGGTTTTTCATGCTCTGGCCATTGAGGCTGCCGAGGAACTACTGAAAACCGCTCGAAAGCGGTTTAACCCTGTTGAGTGCATTCTTTCCGAGGTTAGTCCGGTGGTTGGCTCGCACACCGGTCCTGGAACCCTTGCCATTGCCTATCAGGTGGGGGGCTAAATCTAATTTCTGCGGCCGGTGGTGGCATGAATGGCTTTGAGGTTGACGGCTTCAGCGACCAGGCTGCGCCTATGGTTGGATTTTAGATAACAGGCTTGATCAGCAGGCTGGTAGAAGCTCGCCGGGATTATCATGCTGGCAGCTTGGTGTGGCCTTTGGTAGTGCTCTTCAGGCTTGCTTTTTTCGAAGGCCGTTTGGATTTGTGCCGCAATCCCGCAGCATTGTTCGGGTAGGTGGTTATGTTTTAGCCCATGCAACGCTCTTCCCGGCCCAGCTGACAGCCCGCCCACAGTCAGCCCACCCAGCTGACAGCCCGCCCACAGCCAGCCTACCCGCCACAGCCAGCCTACCCACCACAGTCAGCCAGGCTGGGCGATCATTGAATTTATCCTGAGTGATGAATAAACTGTTTTCAGGGTGGTCGTTGATAATTCTAGGATAAATATCCACTTAAAAGAGTGCGTTATTCATGCTGTGATGACGACAAGATGGCGTAAAATTGGCGTGGCAGTCGGCTTTTTGGGGCCGGTCTATGTTTATGCCCCGGGGTCGCGCCAAATTTTCGATTAGAGGAATTTCCTATGCCCGTAGAAGATCCCCGCATCCTTGCATTGCGCGAAATG
>DAOQTN010000094.1:0-8313 GCA_035340555.1 Anaerolineaceae bacterium
GATTTTTGCCATCTCGGCCCTGCTGCTGCAGCTCATGGCCGCCTCCCTGCTGTTCCGGGCGGTGACCAGTGTGTTGGGGCGGGTGCTGCTGGCCAGCGGCCGGGAACGCACCCTGCTGTCCATCCTGCTGCTGGAGACGGGGGCCTGTCTGGGGCTGGCCTTTGCCCTGATCCCGCGCTGGGGGGTGCTGGGGGCGGCACTGGCCGGACTGATCGTCACCCTGATCGATCTGATCTTGCACCTGCCGCCGATCTTCAAGCTGCTGGGCCCGCTGCCGCTCGGCCGCGCCGCCTGGAAGGCCGTCAATGCCAGCCTGGTGCTGATCGTCTGGCTGGTGTTTGCCACCGGCACAGCCCTGAGCCCCTGGTTGGGCATTCTGGTATCCCTGCTGCTGTACCCGGCGGTCTGGCTGGCCCTGGCGGTGTTGGAGGCCGGCGGCTGGCGAAAATTTTTGGCTGGTTTCGCCCTGAGGTGATGATGCGCATTCTGTACCTGACCCTGCCCGCCTTGATGGATGCCTCGCTGTCTTTTGCCCAGGCTGCCGCTGCCCGGGCCGAACTGCACCTGTGTCTCCAGATCCCCCCCGACGGCTGGCACTCAAGCCTGTTTGACGTCCATCCGGCCCCGCCCGGGTCCGACCTGATTCCGGCTGCGACCCTGCTCTCGGGCTATCCCCCGGCCCTGGCCGGGTTCTGGCGGGGGACGGCCAGCTTCCAGGCGGCGGTTTTTGGCGGCGGCAGCGCCCTGCATCCGGCCAGCTGGCCGGGAGCGCGCGCCGTGCTGCGGTTGGCCCGCCGGCTGCGGCCGGATGTGATCCACTTGGAGACCACCCTGGGCCGCCTGGTGGGCATCCTGCCGGCGCTGCACCGGCTGGCCCCGCTGGTGCTGACCGTGCACGATCCGCAGCCCCATTCCGGTGAAGCGCCGCTCAAAAAACGCCTCATCCGGGTCCTGACCTATGCCTGGGCCGACCATTTCATCCTGCACAACCAGGCCCAGCAAGCGGCCTTCTGCCGCCGGCAGCGCATCAACCCGGAGCGGGTCTCGGTGACCCCGCTGGGGGTGTACCACCTGTACCGCTGCTTCAGCCGGACCACCCCGCTCTCGGACCCCCACACCATCCTGTTTTTTGGCCGGCTCTCCCGGTACAAGGGTCTGGAGACCCTGCTGGCAGCCGCCCCGGCGGCCTGTCTGCAGATCCCGCGGCTGCGCTTCGTGATTGCCGGCCGCCCCGGCCCCGGTTACCGGTTGCCGCCCCTGCCGGCCCTGCCCAACGGCGGCCAGCTGGAGGTCATTGCCGATTACATCCCCAATGACCGCCTGGCCAGCCTCTTCCAGCAGGCCGGGCTGGTGGTCTGCCCCTACACCGATGCCACCCAGTCGGGGGTGGTCCTGACCGCCTACGCCTTTGGCCGGCCGGTCCTGGCTACCCGGGTGGGCGGGCTGCCGGAATACATCACCCCGGGCCGCACCGGCTGGCTGGTGCCCCCCGGCGATCCGGCGGCTCTGGCGGAGGGTCTGGTGCAGGCCGTCCTGGCACTGCGCTCGGACCCGGCGGCCTTCCGCCAGGCCATCACCGACCGCAGTCTGGCGGATCTGAACTGGGAGGCCATTGCCGCCCAGACTCTGGCGATTTACCAGCGTGTTTGCCCGGAGGTGACCGCATGAAACCGGTGATCAGCGTCTTTTTTGACGGGCTGAAGCCTGAAAGCCTGGCGGCAATGCCCTTCCTCAACGCCCTGCCGCACCAGCGCCGGCTGGAGACGGTTCTGGGCTATTCGGTCACCTGCCATGCCTCCATGTACACCGGGGTCTATCCCGACCGGCACGGCCTTTGGTTTCTCTGGCAGCGCGCGGCTGCGACCTCGCCGTTTGCCTGGATCCGCCGGATGGCGCTGCTGCAGCGGCTGGACTGCCTGCCGGTCTGGATGCTGGTCCACCGCCTGAGCGCCCGCCGGACGGCTCTCAGTGCCTACTGGGGCATTCCCCGGCTGTACAACCTGCCGCTGCGCTACTGGCCGGAGATTGACGTGGCCGAGAAGCGCTATTGGGATGAGGACGGCTATCTGCCCGGCTGCCCGACCATCTTTGAGCGGCTGCGCCAGGGCGGCGTGACTTATGAGGTGGTGGGCATGGTGCGCCACGAGATTGCCACCTCCCGGCTGGTCGCCGCACACCGCTTCGCCGCCCCCCTGGATTGGCATTATCTGTTTATTGGGGATGTGGATGCCCTCAGCCACCACGCCACCCAGTCCGACCCGGCCGTGCTCGCGCAGCTGACCGAGTTTGATGCCATTGTCGCGGCGCGCTGCGCCGAGATGGAACGCCTGGCCGGCGGTTATGAACTGGTGGTCTGGTCGGATCACGGGCACGTCCCACTGCGGCAGAAGATCGACCTGTACAGCCTGTTCCGCCGGGGCGGGGACCGGTTGGAGCGTTATCTGCACATTGTCGACACCAACTTCGCCCGCTTCTGGCCGCGCGACGAGGTCGAGCGCTGCCGGATTCTGCTGGCCCTGGCGAACGTGCCCAATGGCCACTGGCTGACCCCCGCGGAACTGCGCCGCGAGCACGTGGCCATGCCGGACAACCGCTATGGCGAGTTGATCTTCTACCTGGATGCCGGCAGCGCCTTTTCCCGCACCATTTTTGGTTTCGGTTTGCGCCAGAAATCCATTCACGGCTACCTGCCGTCCCACCCGGACTGCGACGGGGTCTTTTTGAGCACCGTCCCGATCGCGGCGGATGTGGCGCGGGTGCGCCTGGTGGACATCCAACCCTCGTTGCTGGCCCTGCTCGGCCAGCCGGTTCCGCCCGGTCTGGACGGCCGGGTCATCTGGAGTTGAGCATGGGACGCTATACCCTGCAGGAGGATCCCCGCGTTGACCAGGCTGTCGCCGAACACCTGGCCATCATTCAGGCTGAGGTGCTGCGCCGCTGCAAGCCCCAGGCCCTGCTGCTGGCCGGCAGCTTCGGCCGGGGCGAGGGCAGTGTGGCCGTGAACGGCACGGGACTGAACTTCCTGTCCGACTATGAGATCTGCCTGATCAGCCCCTCGCCCGCCGCCCGGCTGGCGGTGGACCGGATCCAGCGCACACTGGCCGGGCGGCTGCCGACCACCGTCTCCCTGTTCTGGAACACCCCGGCCCGCATCCGCAACAACCGGTCGCGGAATTTATCCTTTGGCCCCCCCCGGGCGACCATCGGCATGTATGAACTGAAGGCCGGCTCCCAACTGCTTTACGGCGACTTCGATCTCACCGTCAGCCAGATCAACCCGGCATCCATTCCGCCCAGTGAAGGGGTGCGGTTGGTGCTCAACCGCATGATGGAGGTGATCGACGCCTGGCAGACGGGGACGGGATTGGGGATGCCGCTGGCCAAACTGAGCCTGGCCTGCGGCGACGCGCTGTTGTTAATGGCGGGATTTTATCATTATTCGTATAGTAGAAGATTGCTGCGCTTTGACGCCACCTTCTCCCATTTTGAGCCCCAACTGGGTCCGGAATTTTTGACCCTCTACCACCGCGCCGCCGCGCGCAAGCTGAACCCTCAGCCCGGTGCCGCGGCCGACTTCACCCCGGCGGAGGTGGGGGCGGTGGCGCTTGCCTGCCAGCGGACCCTGGCGATCCTGTTGGACAAGCTGGGGGCCTCGCCCGCCCAGCTGGCGCTGCGCTGCGCCACGGCGGTGCCCATCCTGTACTGCACCGGGATCTGCCCCGGGCTCGACCCCCTCTATGAACGTCTGATCCTGGCGCTGCGGGCCCGGCGGGCCGGCCAGGTCATTTACTGGCGCGGCCTGCCCCACCGCCGGCCCCCCCTGTCCCCGTTCCAGGCCCTCTATGGGGCGATTCCGGCCCTCTTCTGGGGGCTGCCGCTGGCGGACCGACCGGCGGAACTGCCGCTGCTGAAACAGGCGGCCGACTGGTCGGGCTGGATCCTGCCAACTGCAGCGGCTGAACGGCCGGCTGAGATGACCGCCGCACTGCTGCAAATCTGGCATATTTTGGGATGAAATCCCCATGAACCAACGTCCGGTAATCCTCCATCTGCTCAACAGCCTCTCCGATTCGTCCATCACCCGGATCGTGGAGCGCATCATCCGCCAGCAGGGCCCGGCCGCGGCCGACTGGCGGGTGGCCGCCCTGGGCGGCAGCAACGGCCTGATGCCGCTGATCTCCAGCCTCGGCGCCCAGACCCTGGATTTTTCCGCCCGGCCCGGTTGGGAGATCCTCCAGGCCTATCTGGCCCAAAACCGGGTGGACATTCTTCACAGCCACACCCCGCACACCATTGTGACTGCCTGGCGGGCTATTACCGGTCTGGAGCGAAACCAGCGGCCCATCCACCTGGCGACCAAGCACCTGTTGACCCGGCCGGCTGATCGCCGCGGCGGGCTGGTGTATGCCCTGGCGGACCGATTGGCGCTGTATCTGCCGGATCATTTGGTGGCTGTCAGCCGGACCATGGCCCGGGAAATCGCCCGCTGGCCTGGCCTCGGCCCCAGCCGGGTGAGCGCCATTCCCAACGGCATTCCGGTCGAACTGTACGGTGAGGCCGGCGACCGGGACACGCTCCGGGAGGCCACCCGCCAGGAGCTGAACTTCCCGGCCGGAGCGCTGGTCTTTGGTTTTGCCGGGCGGTTGGACCAGGTCAAGCGGCTGGACATCCTGCTGGCCGCCTTTGCCGCGGCGCGCGACCAACTGCCCCAGGCCCGGCTGCTCATTTTGGGCCAGGGACCGCTGCTGGCCACCTGGCAGGACCAGGCGGCCCGGTTGGGGATCGAAGCGGCGGTCTGCTGGGCCGGATTCCGCCACGACATGCCCCGCATGCTGGCGGCGATGGATCTGTATGTGCAGTGTTCGGTGAATGAGGGCCTGTCGCTCAGCATCCTGGAGGCGATGGCGGCCCGGCTGTGCGTGATTGCCACCCGGGTCGGGGCGGCCGAGGAGGTCCTGACGCACGCCGTCACCGGCTGGCTGATCCCCCCCGGCTCGGCCGCCGAACTGGCCGCAGCCCTGGTCCACCTCGGCACGGATACCCTGCTGCGCCGCCGCCTGGCCGCGGCTGCGGCCGCCGAGGTGGGGGCGCATTATTCAGTGACGGCCATGACGGCCGCCTACGGCCGGGTCTACCGGCAGCTGCTTGACCGGAGGCCACCCCATGCCTGAGAGCCTGCGCATCCTGATGATCACCCACCACCGCACCCAGCGCACCCGCCCCCGGGCCCGGGTGATGGCCCAGCATTTGATCCAGCGCGGCCACCAGGTGGTCCTGCTGACCACCGCCGACACCCGCCGCGGTGGCATCCAGACCCGGGTGATTGACGAGGTCCCGGTGGTCGAGTTCCCCGACCTGCTCTGGGGCCGGCTGCGCTCCGGCTGGGACCTGTGGGCTCTGCTCAACCGGCTGGCCTGGCTGCGCCGGGCCGGACAGGGCTGGGATCTGATCCACTGCTTTGAGACGCGGCCCAACACCATCCACCCGGCCCTGGATTTTGCCCGCCGCAGCCGGATCCCCCTGGTGACCGACTGGAACGACTGGATCGGCCGCGGCGGCCTGCTGCAGGTGCTGCGTCCGGCCTGGTACCGGCTCCTGCTGGGGTGGCTGGAGACCTACTACGAGGAGCATTTCCGCTCCCGGGCGGATGGCACCACGGTGATCTGCTCGGCGCTGGGCCGGCGGGCCGAGAACCTGGGCATCCCCCCCGAGCGCATCTGCCGGATCCCCGGGGGCACCTCGCCGGACCTTTATCCGGCCTATGCCAAGGAAGCCTGCCGGGCCCGCCTGGGGTATGACCTGACTGAGCCGCTGCTGGGTTTTGCCAGTGCCGATTCACACCTGGATGTGGGGCTGATGTTTGCGGCCCTGGCGCAGGTGGCACAGCGCTTCCCGACGGTCCGGCTGATTTGCACCGGCACCGTGCGCCCCGAGGTTCATGAGGCGGCCCGCCGGGCCGGGGTGGCCGACCGGTTGATCCTGCCCGGTTTTCTGCCGCTGGCTGAACTGCCCTGGCAGCTGGGCTGCGCCGATGTCTTTCTGCTGCCCTATCCGCAGACCGTCTACAACCTCGGCCGCTGGCCGAACAAGATCGGCCTCTACCTCTGCCTGGGGCGGCCGGTGGTGACCAACCCAACCGGCGATCTGGCGGAGGTCCTGGCCCGGCATCCGGTCGGGCTGACCGTGGGGGAAACGCCGGCGGATTTTGCCGCCGGCATCTGCACCCTGCTCGCCGACCCCGATCTGGCCGGACGGATGGGTGCCGCCGCCCGGCAGGCGGCTGTCGCGGATTTCAACTGGCGCACCCTGATTATTGACCTGGAGCAGTTTTATCAACGCATTCTGGCCACAAGGAGGACAACATGAGGGCTGCCACCAATCCCCCTCCGGTGATCATCATCGGGGCCCATACGGTGGGCCTGGCCATCCTGCGGGCCCTGGACGGGCACGGCATGGCGCGCATCGTGCTCAGTTATGACCATGCGGACATGGGCCGGGTCTCCCGCCATGTCACCACCCTGATTGACTGCCCGCACCCGGAAAACGAGGCCCCGGCTTTTTTGAGTTTTTTGGAACACCTGGCGCCGCTCTACCCGGGCGCCCTGCTGCTGCCGGCTTCCGATGCCGCCCTGGCCGGCCTGGCGCGCTGGAAGGACCGCCTGTCCGACCGTTTCCAGGTGGGCTGTGCGGACCCGGGTGTGGTTGCGGGATTCATCGACAAGAAGCGTACCTATGCCCTGGCCGCCCAGATGGGGGTCAGCGCGCCGCGCACCCTGGTGCCCCAAAGTGAGGCCGAGGCCCGCACCTATGCGGAGACGGCCTTGTTCCCCTGCCTGGTCAAACCCTGTCAGAGCCACCGCTATTTTGAGGTCTTTCACTGCAAGATGGTCCGCGCCGCCAACCCGGACGAACTGCTCACCGCCTACCGGGCGGCTGCCGCGGCCGGACTGGAGGTGGTGCTGCAGGAGTACATCCCGGGCGGGGATGACTGCGGCGTCAACTACAACGCCTATTTCTGGGACGGCCAGGCCCGGGCCGAATTTACCGCCCGCAAGTGGCGCAACGCCCCGCCCGAGCTGGGGTCGCCCTGCGTGGTGCAGTCGGCCACCATCCCCGAGGTGATTGAACCCGGCCGCCGCATCCTGGCGGCCCTGGGCTTCAACGGCTTTGCCTGCACCGAATTCAAGCGCGACCCGCGTGACGGGGTGTACAAGCTGATGGAGGTCAACGGGCGCCACAACCTGTCCGGCCATCTGGCGGTGTACTGCGGGCTGAACTTCCCGCTGCTGCACTACCGCCATCTGATGTTTGGTGAGCTCCCCTCCCCGACCCCTTACCGCCAGGATGTCTACTGGATCGACCTGACCCGCGACCTGGCTTATCACCTGCGCCGGGTGTTGCGGGGCGAGCTGACGCTGCGGGCCTTCCTGGCGCCCTACCGCGGGAAGCACACCTTTGCCATTCTGGACCGCCGCGACCTGCGCCCATTCCTCAAACGGCTGGGCGGTCTGCTGGGCTCGGCGTTGCGGGGCGAGCGGTCGATCTAAGGAGGATGCCATGACGCGCAAGGATGCTGTTTTGCTTGAGGAGGACCGGCTGCAGTCGAGCGCGACGGTCCCCCCGCCGCTGCACGAGCGCCACCGGGCCTTCCCGGCTGTTTTCGAAAACCGCCCTCATCGCCGGGTGCTGGATGTGGCGGCCGGGGTGGGCTATGCCGGTGAGCGCATCCAGGCGGCGCACCCGGCCCGGCTGGTTTGCAACGATATTGCCCCCACCTGCCTGGAGAGCCTGCGCGCGCGCCACCTCACCGCGCTGAGTTATTCCATTGATGAGGCCCAGGCCGGCTTTCCCTTCGCCGCCGGCTCGTTTGACGCGGTGATTGCCCTGGCGACCATCGAGCACGTGCTCCAACTGGACGAATTTGTGACCGAGATTCACCGCATCCTGGCCCCGGAGGGCTGCTTCTACGTCTCAGCCCCCAATTATTCCGGGCTCTATTACCTGCTGCCCTTCCTCTGGAGCGGCCGGACCTTTCACAATCCGCTGGATCCGGCAATGCGTTATGAGTTTTATGCCCATGTGCGCTACTTCACCTACCGGACGTTGCTGGAGTTTATCCCGCCGTTTGGCTTTGTCCCGGACACCGTCTATCTGCCGCTGCCGCGCGAGTCGACCAATTACCAGGCCATGCTCGCCGCCCGACCGCTGAAGGCCCACCTGTACCGGCTGGGGATGACCCTGGCCTGCCACCTCTCCCCCCGCTGGGCCGCCGAACCAATCCTGTGCTTTCGCAAATCCGCCTCCACCCACCCG
>DAOQTN010000095.1:0-8302 GCA_035340555.1 Anaerolineaceae bacterium
CCTGGCTGGTGACATCGAGCGTGACCTGAATCTCAATGCCGGGGCCTTTGAAATGACCGGGGCCATTGGCGGTGATGCCCGGCTGGAGATTCAGGTCACGCTCGATGTCACCAGCCAGGATGAGTTGATAGGCCCCCGCCGAGGCGTCCCGGCCAACCACCGCACCCGAGCCAATCTCAAGGCTGTAGCCACCAAAATAAAGATTGCGATCCACCTGGGCCGTATCCCCCAGGACCATCCAGGTCATGCCCCCCAAGACACTGCCGCTGATCTGGCCAGCAATGCGCGCGGACTGGCAGCCCATAAACAGGTTGCCGTTCACCTGCGCCTCCTCACCAATGATCACCTGGCTGCCCATGGCAATGACATCCCCATTAATCACGCCATTAATGGTAATGGTATCACCAAAGGCAAACAGGATGCCATTGACGGTACCAGCCACAACCACTTTTTCGCCGGTGACAACGGCATCATCATCAATCGTTTCGCCGGCTGCAATCTCGCCGCCGTCCACAATTGTGGTGGCGCCAACCGGGCGAATGAAAATAAAAGCCCCCCCCAACGCCAACGCAAATACGGCCAACAGCCGTAATCCGATGGACAACCTGGTTTTCATGTGTTCCTCCAGACAAAAAAAGATTCTGCATGATAGCAGATGATTCATACCATATACGCAAATCCAGACAGGCAGGTTGCAGAAAATCGCCCGGTGACTAATCCTCCCAGACCTCATCATAGGGATACGGCGGTCTGGGCAGCACCCAGGTGGCGAACCTGCCGAGACTAATCCTTCCAGACCTCATCGTAGGGATGCGGCAGCAGGGCCCTCAACTTTAAGCTCTTGGCCGGGCTCATGACCACATCCGTTTCCAGCAGATTGGCGCCATTAATCTGATACATGAACTCCCGGCAGCGCCCGCAGGGAGGCAGCACCACCCCACCTCCGGCCACAGCAACAATTTTGGCAATCCGGGTCTCCCCGGCCGTGATCAGGGCAGCAATCGCACTGTGTTCGGCGCAGAAGCCAATCCCGCTGCTGATGTCCATGCAAACACCAAAATACAGCTTTCCGCTGCCGCTGAGCAGGGCGCAGGCGACACCGCCCGCAGAATTATCGTGATCCAGGTCGCGAGGATACAGATAGGTCAAAGCCTGGGATATCAGTTCAGAATTGGTCAGGGTGATCATCATCGCCTTCCTTTCAGCAGATATTATACAATGACGTCAGGGGAAAATCTGATTCCCGCCACCAGGATAGATAAATCCACGCGTCAGTCCTCCTCAACTCCGACAGCTCGTTCCCATGCTGATTGCGGTTGATGATTGCCCACATCGATGGCCTTAATTAAAAAACACACATTGACGGCACATATTCTGATGGCACACATTGATGGCGCACACTGATGACATGGCTATTTCCGCCCCACCCTGGACATTCTGGCAAACCGTCAGGCTGGCAGCGCTGATTTTTGCACTGATCCGGGCATGGCCCCCAATACTCCGATCGTCCGGCAAGGTTGATTTTAGCCTTGAATTTCAACAGGTTGGGAGGGAAGCCGGTTCAGGTGGTAAAATATCTCCCATGACTCATCCTGAACCCCTGCATTTTCCCCTGACCGTGATCTTTGATCTGGGCGGCGTCCTGATGAACTGGAATCCGCGCTACCTGTATCGAAAACTCTTCACTAGCGAACAGGCCATGGAACATTTCCTGACGGAGATTGATTTTTTCAAGTGGAATCACCAGCAGGATGCCGGACGGTCCTTTGCCACGGCGGTAGCAGAATTGTGCGCCCATCATCCCCAATACAGCGATCAGATCCGGGCTTATGATGAACGTTATCTGGAATCCCTTGCCGGTCCGATAGACGAAACCGTCATTATTTTGCGCCAGCTACACCGGCACGCCATCCCCCTGTTCGGATTAAGCAACTGGCCGGCAGAAAAGTTCCGCCTGGTACGGCCCCTGTACAGCTTTTTTGACTGTTTCCAGGATATCATCGTCTCGGGGGAGGTCGGGGTGGCCAAACCTGACCCAAAGATTTTTGAAATCTTGCTGGAAAAAGTTGGTCGTCCCGCCGGGGAGTGTTTGTTCATCGACGATTCCATGATCAATATTGAGACCGCAACGCGGTTGGGCTTTCAGACGATCCATTTCGAAAATGCAACCCAGCTCCAGGACGCCCTGGTTCAGCGCAGCCTGCTGTCGGCTCCCGAACGGTTCACCGCCTGAGCTATGCCCACCTGGTTAAAGCCCGCCGGGATCATTTTCCCCCTGCTTGTCCTGCTGGTGGGCTGCACCTCCGCCCCAGCCGGCACCCTCCCTGCCACGCCGCCCCCGGCAGTGGCGTTGACCAACACCCTGGCGGCCACACCCACCCGGCTGCCATCGCCCACCGCAACACCACCCCAACCACCCACCCCGCCACCCACCCCCACACCAGATCCACCGGCAGTCTGCTCCCCGCTGGAAGGGTACGCCCTGTCAGACTTGGCTGGTATGATTGTCAATCCCTATGCCCCACCCCCGGTTGGATCCGACCAGCCCCACCAGGGCATCGATCTGGCCCAGTTGGATCCCGCCACCCGGATTGCACTGCCGGGCCTCCCCGTGCGGGCCCTCCTGGCCGGCGAGGTGGTGATGGTCACCAACAACCGCTTCCCCTACGGTAATGCGGTCCTGGTCAAGGTCCCATTCGATGCCGTGACTGCAACAGGGTTGAACCCGACTGCCCTGCCAACCCCCATGCCCACCCTGGCGGCAAATCCGGCCTTAACTTGCCCCCAACCTGAAAATATTCCTGCCTGGGATCCAAACCACCGGGCTTTGTTTGTCCTGTATGCCCACCTGCAAAACACCCCCATGGTCCAGCCAGGGGAACAAATTCGCTGTGGCCAGGAACTGGGCACGATTGGCGACAGCGGCAACGCGCTCAATCCCCACCTGCATCTGGAAGTCCGGGTCGGACCGGCCGATGCCGCCCTGAGCGGAATGGCACATTATGACAATTCGGCAACGCCAATGGAAATGGCCGCCTACTGTCTTTGGCGGGTGAGCGGTTGGTTTCAACCGGTCAACCCGGAGATATTCTTTGCCGAAACCAAATAAATCCGCCTTGCCTGCCGGCTGGCCCGGCCAGGTACCGGTCGGAGCAAAAATCCGGTACAATTGAAAGCGTCATGAAAAAAACGCTCAAGGTATGGATTATTCTGGCTGCAGCCGGTCTGTTATTGGGGCTGGGATTGATTTTCTGGCCTTCCGGTCCGCCGCATCCAGCTGATGGGGCCCGCCCGGTCGAGATCTGGCAGCTGCCCACCGGCGAGGTACAGCGCCTGCTGAGCGCGGCAGCGACCCCGGCCGAGATCCTGGCCGAAGCCGGAATACCGCTGGCCAGCCAGGACCGGATTTATTGGAGCGGCATGGAACTGACAGCTGATGCGCTCCTGCCCCTGACTCCATTGGTGCTGGAATGGCGGCCGGCCGTGCCCGTCCTGGTAACCCAAAATGATGACACCCGGACGCTGTCCTCCAGCGCAGCCACCCTGGGGGGAGCCTTGTGGGAAGAAGGCATTGTCGTGGACGCTGCCGACTGGCTGAGCCTGCCGCTGGAAACCACCCTGACAGAGCCAAGCGCCATCACCCTGCGGCGGGCGGTTCCCCTCCGGATTCAGGTGGATGGGCAGGAAATTCTGATTCACTCGGCGGCAGAAACCGTGGGCCAGGCCTTGGCACAGGCCGGGATTCCGCTGCAGGGCCTGGATTACAGCCTGCCGGCTGAGGAAGCGCCGCTGCCCACGGACGGTTTTGTCCATCTGGTACGGGTTCAGGAAGAAATTGTGCTTAACACCATTGAAATTCCTTTTGATAACGATTATGTCCCCGACCCAACGCTCGAACTGGACCTGCGCCGGGTGATCGCCCCGGGTGAACCCGGACTTCAGGTGCAACGTCAACGGGTGCGGTATGAGGATGGGGTGGAAATTCAAAGAACCGTGGAAGGTGAATGGATCGCCCGCCAACCCCGTAATGCCGAGGTGGGCTACGGCACTCAGGTGGTGATCCGCTCGCTGGCCACTCCCGCGGGCACCATCGAGTACTGGCGGGCCATCCAGGTTTACGCCACCTCCTACCGCCCCTGTTACCCCAACGGCTACTGCTCCTATGCCACCGCAATGGGCACCACGTTACACAAGGGCGTGGTGGCTGTCATCCACTCCTGGTATAACGTCATGGCCGGTCAGTCCATCTATGTCCCCGACTACGGCGTCGGCAGAATTGAAGATTGGGGGCTGGGCATTCCGGGGCGCGACTGGATTGACCTGGGCTTTGATGAAACCGATTTTGAAAACTGGCACTGGTCTGTCACCATGTACTTTCTGACGCCAGTTCCAGATAACATTCCCTGGATCCTGCCATGACCCTGCCCCCTCTGGATGTCCCTGGTTTACTGCGCCAGGCCGGCCTCAACCCCAAGAAGAAGTTGGGACAAAATTTTCTCATGGATTCGGCCGCGCTGCAGCGGGTTGTGGCGGCGGGCGACGTCGCGTCCCAGGATGAGGTGTTGGAGATTGGCGCGGGATTGGGCAGCCTTACCCGCCATCTCAGTCAGGCCGCGCGCCAGGTGGTGGCTGTGGAACTGGACCTGCAGTTGGTGCCAATTTTACAGCAGGTTCTGGCCGGTCTGACCAACGTGCAAATTGTGCCGGGAGATGTGTTGGAACTGGACCCGGCCCAGTTAATATCCTCCGATCAATACCTGGTGGTGGCCAATATTCCCTATTACATCACCTCAGCCATCATCCGGCATCTGCTGGCCGCGCCCAAAAGGCCGCGCCGGCTGGTGCTGACAATACAACGCGAGGTGGCTGAACGGATTTGCGCCAGACCTGGTGACCTGAGCCTGCTGGCCTTGAGCGTGCAAGTCTATGGCAGCCCCCGAATTGCCGCCCGGATCCCGGCTGGCGCCTTTTATCCAGCCCCGGATGTGGATTCAAGCGTACTGCGGGTTGATCTGTATTCCGAGCCGCAAATTCCTCCAGATCAATTGGCCGCTTTCTTCACCCTGGCCCGGATGGGTTTCAGCCAGAAACGTAAAACGCTGCGCAACACCCTCGCGGCCGGCTTGGGTTGCAAGGGCGAGGTCGCGGCTGAAATGCTGCACGCCGCCGGGATCGATCCCCAACGGCGTGCTGAAACGCTTAATTTGGATGAATGGCGGCAGTTAACCCGGACCATTGGCCCGCAGTTGGCCCAACCGGTTCAGCCGGCCCGGCCTAAGCGGCCTCATAAGCCTGTTGCACCACATCCCAGTTGACCAGACCCCAGAAGGCTTTAATGTAATCCGCCCGGCGGTTCTGATAGTTCAGATAGTAGGCATGTTCCCAGACATCCAGGCCAAGAATGGGGGTGTGGCCGTCCATCAGCGGACTGTCCTGATTGGGGGTTGAGTATACATGCAGTTTCTTCTCCGCGTCCAATGCCAGCCAGGCCCACCCCGAACCAAAGCGGGTCAAGGCCGCCTGGCTGAATTTTTCGACAAAGGCATCATAGGAACCGAAGGTCGCATCCAGTAATCCGCCAAGAGTGGTGTGCGGCAGCTTTGCCCCACCTGGCTGAAGGATATCCCAAAACAGGGAATGATTGGCATGACCGCCGCCATTATTGCGGACTGCAGTCCGGATAGCCTCCGGCAGGCTCTGGAGGTTGCGTAAAATCGCTGTGATCGGTTGCTCATAATACGCCGGGGCAGCCTCCAGCGCCTTGTTCAAATTGGCAACGTAGGCGGCATGGTGCTTGCCGTGATGGATTTCCATGGTACGACCATCAATGGCGGGCTCAAGGGCATCAAAGGCAAATTTCAACGTGGGGAGTTCAAATATTTTGCTCATCAGTAAATTCCTTTCAGGAAATCGTTAATTTATTTATGACATTATTGATGATAATAATCATAAATAGTTACATTGTCAAATCACCTGTCTCACCTTTGGAGAAAAACCCGACCATGGCAGATGGTTGGGGGATAAAAAGCGCCTGCCGCCCGGCGGATTTCATCCAATGAGGTCATACCGGGCGGGTTACAAGGTGGAAGAAGGGTCCGGGCCTGCCGGACAGTACCCAAATTTCCTCTTGCAGGGATGAAATTTTTCCGGTACAATTATTTTACTGAAACGTTTAAGTAAGTAAGTAAGTAAGTAAGTGAGTGAGTAAGTGAGTGAGTGAGTGAGTGAGTGGATAAACGATTATGACCATCACCATCCGGGATATTGCCCAAAAATTAAACCTATCGATTGCCGCGGTCTCCCGCGCCCTGGACGGATATCCGGACATCTCCCCGGAAACGCGCGAAAGGGTCATCAAGGCCGCCCAGGAAATGGGATATGTCCCCAATCGGGCAGCGCGCCAGCTGCGGCGGCAGAAAAGTGACACCATCGGTTACATCATGCCGGTGCACTCACCGCGGTTTGCCGATTCGTACTATTCCGAATTCATCGAAGGGATGGGGGATGAGGCGGCCAAACAGGGTTTTGATCTCCTGATCAGCATTGCTCCACCCCAAAGCAGCACGGAACAGCGCGTCTATCAGCAATGGGTGCAGGGCGGCAAGGTGGACGGCCTGGTTTTGAACCGGATTTGTGTGCACGACTGGCGGGTGCAGTACCTGCACAGCCAGCAGAAACCGTTTGCCGGATTGGAGCGGTCAGAAGACGGGATCGATTACCCCCACATTGCCGTCAACAACCGCACCGGTTTTCTGAAATTGGTGGAACATGTCCTGCAATATGGCTTCGATCGCGTGGCCTATATTGGCGGACCTGACCATTTAAAAATTCAGGCCGATCGTCTGGCTGGCTACCAGGCAGGCCTGAGCTCGGCCGGCTTATACCTGGATCCGGCATACCTCTGCTCGGGGGACCTGACCAGCCAGGGGGGGTACACAGCAGCCCGGCAATTGTTAGATCTACCGATCCCACCCAATGCGATCCTCTGTGTGAATGATCAAACCGCTTTTGGTGCCCTGCATGCCGCTGATGAAGCAGGGTTGCGCATTGGCGAACAGATTGCCATAGCCGGGTTTGATGGGGTGCGTGACGCACGCTACAGCAATCCCCCCCTTACCACGGTCGATCAACCGGTTTACGACATAGCCCGGCAACTGGTGCACATGCTGGCAGACCAGATTCGCGGGGAACCGATGAGCGCACGCAGTATTTTGATTGAACCTCAATTGCTGCTGCGTGCTTCCACCGGAGCGTAAGTTTTGCGCTCTGTTTCAGAAAGGAGAGCGACGAATGAAAACCGTCATTGCTGCCGCGTTGGGTGAGTGCGTCCATGTGGCTGGAATCAGTAATTTCCTGCGGCTGGCCGAACAGGCCGGCTGGCGAACCGTCTTTTTGGGACCAGCGGTGCCCATCGACGAAGTGATTGCCGCCGCCAGGCGCGAAAAAGCGGATCTGGTGGGCGTATCGTACCGCCTGACACCGGAAACGGGAGAACGTCTGCTGGGTGAATTTGCCGAAACGGCGGATGAGCTGCATTCTGCAGGTGTCCGGTTTGTCTTTGGGGGTACCCCCCCGGTGGCGGCGCGGGCCAAAGCCAGTGGCTTTTTTGAACGCGTCTTTGACGGCGCCGAAACGGAGTCCGATGTTTTAACCTTTCTCAAGGGAGGCCAGGAAGCCGAAGCTAGCACGAGGACCCCACCCCAAACCACCCTGGCACGCATCCAGTGGAAGGCTCCCTACCCCCTGCTGCGGCATCACTTTGGTCTGCCAACCATGGAGGCAACCCGGGATGGGATCGAGCGCATCGCCAATGCCCGGGTGCTGGACGTCATCTCGCTGGGGATTGATCAGGATGCGCAGGAAAACTTTTTCCACCCCGAGCGGCAGAACCCACGCCGGCGCGGTGCGGGGGGGGTGCCGGTGCGCAGCCCGGAGGACTATCGGGCCCTTTATGCCGCCAGCCGGATGGGGAACTTTCCCCTGCTGCGAACCTATTCCGGCACGGATGACTTCCTGCAACTGGCTGAAGTCTATGTTGATACGATCAATATCGCCTGGTGCGCCATCCCCCTGTTCTGGTTCAATCAAATGGATGGCCGGGGTCCCTGGGGATTGGCCGGCTCCATTGAAGAACATCAAAAGGTCATGCGGTGGTATGGAACCCGTGACATCCCGGTGGAACTGAATGAGCCCCACCACTGGGGGATGCGGGATGCCGCGGATGTCATCTTTGTGGTTTCCGCCTATCTGGCCGCCTATAACGCCCGCTCCTTTGGCGTTAAAGATTACATTGCCCAGCTCA
>DAOQTN010000096.1:0-8246 GCA_035340555.1 Anaerolineaceae bacterium
ATGGCCTTGAGCTGCACGATGCCTTTATTACAGCTGTTTGCCGCTGCGCCCCGCCCGACAACAAACCCACCCCGGCTGAAATGCAAACCTGCCAACCCTTCCTCCGGGCTGAAGTTCAATTGCTCACCCGCCTGCAGGGGATTGTAGCCCTGGGGGCCATCGGTTTTAATGGCATTCTCGCGGCTTATCGTCAGCTGGGCCACCCCATCCCGCCCCTGGCCTTTGGGCACGGTGTTTTTTATCCGCTGGGCCCGGGACTGCCCTGGCTCATCGGTTCATATCACCCCAGCCGCCAGAACACCCAGACCGGCCGCCTGACCGCCACCATGTTTGATGCCATCTGGCAGTCGGTCCGCCAGCACCTGGACTGACCCGGCCTGACCCGAGTTGGCCTGCCGCACCCGGCCTGACCTGACCTGACCTGACCCGAGCTGGCCTGCCGCACCCGGCCTGACCTGGCCCGGTCTGACCTGCAGCACATGGCCTGACCCGAGTTGACCTGCTACACCCGGCCCGACCTGAGCTGGCCTGGCCAGGCGCTGCCTATTCCTGATCGGATAACCAGCCTTCGCTTTTCAGCCTTTGGTAGGATTTTTCAACCGATACAGCCACCTCTGCCTCAATCCCGTAATATTGGGCAATCTGAAGCGCCGATCGCAGCACGTCTTGAATTTCCTTGGCCAGCGCCCCCGATCCGGCGCGCCGTGTTTTTCACGTTTGATCCCGGTATCCTCAAAAATGCCGACCTGTTCGGCCAGCTCTCCGGCCTCCTCCAGCAGCCGCGTCATGATTTCGAAAGGACTGTTGCCTTTCTGAAAGCGGCAGACCAATCCGGAATTGATCCGGTAGATTTTCTCTATCAACTCCATTCGGTTATCCTTTTGCCAGCAGATCAATCACAATGGGGGCCAGCACACTGGCGCGCATCTGGCGGTAGCGATGGGTTGCTGCCGGGTCGCGGTTGAGGATGGTCTTTTTCTCCGGCAGTGAATCTGAAATCGCCAGGATGGCCGCTGCCGCAATGCCCACCCGCCGGGCGGCGGCAAACGTGGCGGCGGTCTCCATTTCGATCGCTATACAATCATATTCCTGTTCCGCCTCGGCGGCAAAGGGCAGCTGCCCCACAATGCTGTCGGTGGAAAACACCAATCCTGCATGGACCTTCACTTCGGCCTGTTGGCCGCGTTCCTGGCTGATGGCCAGCAAGGCCGCAGTCAGGGCGCGGTTCGGATATGCGGGTTGGAAAAAGGTATCCCCGGGGGGCAGGGTGGGCTCCAGATAGCGCGTGAATCCGTCGCCGCTCAGCGAACAGGCGGGCACCACCAGATCACCAATTCCCACGTTGAGCCTCAGGCTGCCCGCAGACCCGGCAAATACCAGCCGGGTGCAGGCGGTTGCGCCCAGCGCCAGCACGGTGTCGCCGCTTTGGGGTGCGCCGATTCCCGCCCGGATGAGGGTGATGCGCTTGTCCCCGATGCAGAGCTCATAAACTGTGTCGGGAACAAGCGCCTGAAGGCTGTCAACGTGGGCGGCAAAAATCTCCGCCCGCCAGTTGGGCAGCAGGATTACATCCGGCTGAATCGCTTCAGGTTCGCAGTGCAGACCGCCCCGTACCAGATCGGCCGGGGTAATACCGTACTGCTCCAGCAGCATGTCTTCTTGCCAGGTCATGATGGCCCTCCAATACAGCAGCGCCCCACGTGATTTTATTCGTGGGGCGCTGGCTCAAATCAGCAGTTGAAAATTACCCGCGGCGCAGCGCGGACCAACCGGCGTAGGTCGCCGTTTCGCCCAATTCTGCTTCGATGCGCAGCAGTTGGTTGTATTTGGCCACCCGATCCGAGCGGGCCGGGGCACCGGTCTTGATCTGACCCATGTTAAGGGCTACAGCCAGGTCGGCAATGGTCGAGTCCTCGGTTTCACCCGAGCGGTGCGAGGTGACCGCCCGCCAGCCCGCACGATGGCAGGTTTCCACGGCTTCGATGGTCTCGGTCAGTGAGCCGATCTGGTTCAGTTTGACCAGCAGCGCGTTGGCGGCCTGTTCCTTGATGGCGCGGCGGACGCGTTCCGGATTGGTGACCAGCAGGTCGTCGCCCACAATCTGGATCTGACCGCCCAGTTGGGCCACCATCAGCTTCCAACTGTCCCAGTCGTCCTGGGCCAGGCCATCCTCGATCGAGACGATTGGGAACTGGCGGACCCAGTCAGCCCAGAAGGCCACCATCTGTTCGCCGGTCAGCAGTTTGCCTTCGCGGCGCAGGTTGTATTTCCGGGTGTCCTCATCATACAGTTCCGAGGCGGCTGGATCCAGGGCAATGCAGACTTCCTCACCGGGTTTGTAACCGGCTTTGGTGATCGCCTCCAGGATGACCTCCACGGCTTCCACATTGGCCTTCAGTGCGGGGGCGTAACCGCCCTCATCACCGACCAGGGTGGCATAGCCGCGTGCTTTCAGCACGGCTTTCAAGGTGTGGTAAATTTCCGCGCCCCAGCGCAGACCCTCGGCAAAGGAGGGGGCTCCAAGCGGCATGACCATAAATTCCTGGGCATCAGTGGACTGCCAGCCGGTGTGGGCGCCGCCGTTGAGGATGTTCAGCATCGGCACGGGCAGCACATGGGCATACACCCCGCCGATGTAGCGGTAGAGGGGCAGCCCCAGCGCTTCAGCGGCAGCCTTGGCAACCGCCAGGCTGGTGCCCAGGATGGCATTGGCGCCAAACCGGGACTTGTTGGGGGTGCCGTCGGCTTCAATCATGGCCATGTCGATGGCTTTCTGTTCAACCGCATCCCAGCCGACAATCAGTTCGGCAATTTCTTCGTTGACATGCTGCACTGCCTTCAGTGTGCCCTTGCCGCCGAAGCGCTTTTTGTCGCCATCGCGCAGTTCCAGGGCTTCGTGCACGCCGGTGGAGGCCCCTGAGGGCACCGCGGCACGGCCCCAGGCGCCATTGGCCAGGATGACTTCCACTTCCACGGTCGGATTGCCGCGCGAGTCGAGCACTTCCTGTCCGATGATTGATTCAATAATTGTGTCCATCTTTTTTTCCTCTTTTGATGAGATGATTCTTCACTGCGGCGGGGCCGAGCCCTGTCGCAGGGTTTGTCAGGGTGTTTCTGTCACACCAGCATGGGTGCGCACTGCGGCCATGAAAGCAGCAAACAACGGGTGCGGGCGGTTGGGCCGGGAGAGAAATTCCGGGTGGAACTGTGTCCCCACCATGAAGGGGTGATCGGCCAGTTCCGCAATTTCCACCAGTTTACCATCAGGTGAGAGTCCTGAGAAGCGTAAACCCCGGTCAAAGAGAACCTGCCGGTAGGCATTATTAAATTCAAAACGATGGCGGTGGCGTTCCTGCACCTGGGACTCCCCGTAGGCCCGGGCGGCAATCGTCTCGGGCTGCAGATTGCAGGGGTAGAGCCCCAGACGCATTGTTCCGCCCATGTCGGTGATGTTTTGCTGGTCGGGCATCAAGTCGATGACCGGGCAGGGGGTGGATTGGTCAAATTCGGTCGAGTTGGCCTTTTCGTTGTTCAAGGCAAACCGGGCAAATTCAACCACCATCAACTGCATTCCCAGGCATAATCCCAGGTAGGGGATCCGGTGGCTGCGAGCCAGCCGGGCGGCCTGAATCTTGCCCTCGATGCCGCGGCTGCCAAAGCCCCCCGGGACGACAATCCCGTCCACGTCCTCCAACTGATCAAGCTCATGGCCGCGTTCCAATTCAGCGGAGTGGACCCAGCGCAGTTCCACTTCGACTCCAACCGCCAGAGCGGCGTGCATGATGGCCTCGCGCACGCTGATGTAGGCATCATGCAGCTCCACATACTTGCCCACCAGGGCCACTTTGACCGCCGGTTTGGGGCGTTGAATATCCCGGATCATGGCCTGCCAGCGGGTCCAGTCCGGCGTCTGGGTGGCATGCAGCCCCAGCCGTTCCATAATGATGTCGGCCACCTGGTGCTCCTCCAGCATGAGGGGCACCTCGTAAAGGGTGGCGGCGGTCACCATGGGCACCACCGCCCGTTTGTCCACATCGCAAAACAGGGCGATCTTCTCACACATGCCGCTGTCCACCGGGTGGTCGGAGCGGGCCACAATCATGTCCGGCGAAATGCCGATCGAGCGCAGTTCGCGGACCGAGTGCTGGGTGGGCTTGGTCTTGAGCTCGTTGGTGGCGCCGATATGCGGCAACCAGGTGACGTGGATGTAGAAGGTGTTCTCGCGCCCCAGATCACTGCGCAGCTGGCGCAGTGCCTCCAGAAAAGGCAGGCTTTCAATATCGCCCACCGTGCCGCCAACTTCCACCAACACAATGTCGGCGTTGGTGGTCTTGGCCACCAGGCCAATCCGCCGTTTGATTTCATTGGTGATGTGCGGAATGACCTGAATGGTCCCTCCCAGGTAATCCCCGCGCCGTTCCTTGGCAATCACTTCGGCATAAACCTGGCCGGTCGTAATATTGCAAACCCGGTTCAGACGGATGTCAATCAATCGTTCATAATGGCCCAAATCCAGGTCGGTTTCAGCTCCATCATCAAGCACAAACACCTCGCCGTGCTGATAGGGACTCATCGTGCCTGGATCGACGTTGATATACGGATCCAATTTCTGGACCGCAACCCGAAAGCCCCGTTCCTTGAGCAGCCGTCCCACCGCAGCCGCGGTGACCCCCTTGCCCACTGAACTGACGACCCCACCGGTGAAAAATATGTATTTGGTCGGCATGCTCCTCCTTTAATTTTTCCGGCTGAATCAACCGCTAAAGTTTACCACACTTCAAGTATTGTGATTGTTCCAAGGCTGGTAAAAAAGACAGATATATGGATTTCAAAAATGGATTTCAAATTACCCTGACCAAAGAAATGTCCGCGGGATATTGCCGGGAAGTGCGATTTATCCCGAGACAGAAAGTGAGCAAGAAGATCGTGGCTGTGCAGTATCCTGAGGTCAGAGCCTGGCGGTATGAATGCGTGGTCTGTGGGACCGCTTTCCGGGAGAGTGCGCTGCGGGTGCAGATTTTAGCTGAAACGTATGAATGCGTGGTGTGTGGGACCGTTTTCCGGCGGTTCCGAAGGGCGAACCAAAAGCAAATATCGAAGGGGGGTAACCTCCAATCGTGAGGTCAGCGCTGATGCGCTTTCGCCCTCGCCCCTGGCCGTGCCCCTGGCCGTGCCCCCTGGCTGCTGCCCCTGGCCGTGCCTCCTGGCTGCCGCCCCCAAGACCAGCCGGGTGTTCAACCTCACCCTGAGGTTTGCATTGTGTCCGACAATCCAACGATCTCAAACAATATGCAAAAGAAGACCGCTCCGCGGGTGGGGCGGAGCGGTCTGGATAAGCAATAATGTCAGAAATGGGCCAGATTACTGGCTTTTCTGTTCCAGGGTGCGGCTGAAGATTTCTTCATGCTCGCTGGTGGCGCTGGACTTACCCTTGCGGGCGCGTTCATCCTTGCGGGATTTGGCCTTTTCCATGGCTTCCTGCCAGGCCAGGCCCATGGCCGTGGGTTCAGCTTCCGCAGCCGCGGTTTCAGCCGCCAGAGCAGCCATTTCCTCGCTGCCGTCTTCATGCCGTTCGCGACGGCCACCCTTGGCGCTGGTGCGGCGGCGGGCGGGGCGCTCAGGGCGATCACCGCGGTCGCTGCGTTCCCGGCGGGGAGCCATTTCAACCGGCATTTCAGGTTCTTCTTCCTTGACGGGTTCGGGCTGCAGGGCTTTCATGCTCAGCTTGATCTGCTTCTTTTTGCGGTCCACATCGATGATTTCGGCTTCGACCTCATCACCCTCGTTGACCACATCCGAAGGCAACCGCACATAGCTGTGGGCCATTTCGCTGATGTGAACCAGTCCCGGGCGTTCGGCGCCAATCTCAATGAAGGCACCAAATTTTTCCATGCGGACAACCTTGCCGCGCACGACCATGCCCTTTTTCAGGTCACGCCAGTCAAGGTCCAGCGGGCGCACCATGGTCAGCTCGACGCGATTATCTTTCACCCGGCGTACCCAGACGTCAATCGTCTGCCCCTCCTGCAGGACTTCGCGCACACTCTTGATCGGCTGCCCCTCGGTGGCGGCAACCATCTGAGAGATGTGCAGCACTGCCGGTGTGCCAACGCCAATGTCAACCACGGCGCCAGCCAGTGAGATTACTTTCACCGTACCAGTGAAGTGCATTTTTGCTTTTATTTCTGTTGCGCGGTTTGTGTCCGCAGCGGGGTTTATTTCCATTAGACGCTCTCCCAAAATTATTTCGGCGACGGGTGATTATAACCCTCGTCTGATAAACTGTCAATCATTGACGGAAAATTGGTTAAATTTATTTCAGCAGCAGTTCGATGGCTTTTTCAAGCTGCGGATCCCGGCCAGCTTCGACGTCTTCATCGGTCATCTCAACCACCACGTCCGGCGTCAGGCCAACCTCGTGGATCAGGCGTTCCTTGGGGGTCAGCCAGCGGGCGATGGTCACGCGCACCGCACCCTGATTGTCATCCAGTTCATTCCAGGTTTGCACCGATCCCTTGCCGTAGGTGGTCACACCAACCAGCTGGGCCCGGCCGTAATCCTGGAGGGCCCCGGCGGTGATTTCGGATGCCGAGGCGGAGCCTTCATTAACCAGCACCACCATGGGAATATCCAGGGCCAGGCCACCATCCAGGGCGTTATAGGTCTGGCGGGAACCATCTCCGAACTGTTCGTACATCACCACCTGGTTCTCACCAATGAATTGGGAGACCACCTCGATGGCGGTGACCAGATACCCGCCGCCGTTGTTGCGCAGGTCAAGGATCAAACCCTGGGGATTCTGGGCCATCAAATCGGTCAGGGCGCTCTTGAGTTCCTTGGTGGTGTCGTCGCCAAAGGTGGTCAGTTCGATGTAGGCGATTTGATTATCCAGCATTTCATAATTGACGCTTTTCAGAATCACGGTTGCCCGCTGCAGAGTCACGTCAAAGGTCTCGGCTTCCCCTTCCCGGGCGATGGTCAAAATGACAGTGGAGCCTGCCGGTCCCAGCACCCTGCGGCGCACCAGCTCCGGATCCATGCCGGTCAGGTCCTCCCCGTCCACACCCACAATCCGGTCGTCCGGTTTCAACCCGGCAGCTTCCGCCGGAGAACCTTCAATCGGGCTGATGATCGTCAGCCAGTCGCCGCTGGTGTCAACCCAGGCGCCGATGCCCTCGTAGGAACCCTCCAGGGGGGCATTGGCGGTTTCGTATTCCATCGGGTCCATGTACGACGAGTGGGGATCACCCAGCGAATCCATCATGCCGCGAATGGCGCCCTGCATCAACGTGAGATCATCTAGCGGCTGATCCACATATTGGGCATGGACGATATCCCAGGCCTGCCAGAAGGGGGCAAACAGGTCCTGCAACCCGGTGGGGGTCCCGGTGTCGGTCGTCCCGGTGTCGGCAGGCATGGGCAGCGGAATCTGCCGGGTGACAGAGCGGGGGATGCCCCAGCCAACGGCCACACCGCCGCCGAAGGCACAAGCCAGCACTCCAAGGGACAGCAGCAGGATCAATATAATGCGAACGGATTTGGACATGGGAGTGGATTTCCTTTCCTGTATCAATAACTGGAGTTCTAATCAATCATTCCGGGTGGCCGGTCTGGGCCGCGTGGCCGGTCTGGGCCGCGTGGTCGGGCCGGTCGGCCAGCCGGGCCAGGACCGCTGGCAGCTCGCTCAGGCGGCTCACCTGGGCATCAAAGTCATGGCGGTGGGTGGGGGTTTCGGCCACCAGAACGGTGCCCAGCCCCAGCTTTTGGGCGGCCTGCAGATTGACGGGTAAATCATCAATCAGAATGCAGCGGGTCGGGTCGGATTCACCGGCCTCCGCCAGGGCGATTTCAAAAGCCTCCGGCTGTGGTTTGCAGTGCGGTGCAATCCGGTTGATGTCCACAATGCCCTCAAAGCAGTCATCCAGCTTGAGAATGGACAGCACGCGCCGGGCATGGGGCGCATCGGCATTGGTGAAAATAATCCGGCGTTGGGGCAGGGCGCACAAGGCTTCCCGGTCCGCCGGGGTGGGTCTCAGGTAATCGGTCAAGGGAATGTCGTGGACATAGGCCAAAAATTCCGCGGTGTTCAGGCTGCGTTCCTGCTGCAGCCCGCGCATGGTGGTTCCGTACTGCCGGTACAGGCGGTCGCGCAGTGCGGAAACCTCTGCCGCGGGAATGCCCAGTTCTTCAATCATGTAGTGCTGCATGCGCTGCCGGATGGCTTCCCAAACCCCGCTTGAAGACGG
>DAOQTN010000097.1:0-8156 GCA_035340555.1 Anaerolineaceae bacterium
CTACCTTCCGGAGCTTGATTTACCCCAATGTCCGAACTTTTGTCTGAACCTCAGCAAATTCAACCTTTTTGAGGATTATCCGTGGTTTGATCAGTTTGATTGGTTGATCAGCATCGCGCGCAGGTCCCCAAAACGTGGTATACTCATTGAAACCGTTTTGACCAGGACGAGTAACCTTGGTAATGCCCTTAGAGAGCAGAAGTCACCGGCTGAAAGCTTCTGCGGGTATCCCTTGGCAAAAACCCCCTGCGAGCGTGAACCCCAACCGGCAATAGCCGCAGTAAGGCGAACGGCTGGCCCCGTTACCGGCCACACAAGATAATCGGCTTTCAAACCGGTTAATCTGGGTGGAACCGCGTGAGATCACCTCTCGCCCCAGTCTGGGCGAGAGGATTTTTGTTATATTGGAGGTACCCCATGGAAAACTATAAAGACTCACTGCTGTATCGCATCCGTCACTCCACGGCGCATGTGATGGCACAAGCTGTGCTGGAGGTCTTTCCCAGTGCAAAAATTGCCATTGGTCCGGCCATTGAGGACGGTTTTTATTATGATTTCGACCTGCCCCGCACTTTAACCCCCGAAGACCTGGTCGAAATTGAAAAACGGATGAAACAAATCATCCGCGGCAAGCACTCCTTCGTACGCCGCACCCTCACCGCCGACGAAGCCCGGCAAATTTTTCATGACCAACCCTTTAAATTGGAATTGATCGCCGGTCTTGAAGCCGGCGGATCCGATGAGGACGGCAATCCGTTGGCCGACGCCGTTGAATTCTCAACCTACACCAGCGACACTTTTGTGGATCTATGTCGGGGTCCCCACGTCGAGAGCACCTCACAAATCAACCCGGAAGCCATTAAACTCATGACTGTGGCCGGGGCCTACTGGCGCGGCGATGAGCATAATCCCATGCTGCAGCGCATCTACGGCACGGCCTGGCAGACGCCCAAGGAATTGGAGGAACATCTCTGGCGATTGGAAGAGGCCAAAAAACGCGACCATCGCAAACTGGGCCGCGAGTTGGAAATCTTTGTCTTCGATGACGAGGTCGGGCCCGGATTGCCACTCTGGCTGCCGCGCGGCGGGGCCATGATCGAAGAACTGGAAAAACTGGCCAAGGAAATGGAATTTAAACATGGGTATGTGCGCGTCCGGACCCCGCACCTGACCAAGGAAGATCTTTTCCTGCGTTCAGGTCACCTGCCCTACTACGCCGAGAGTATGTATCCGCCGATGGAATTGGACGGTGTCAAGTACTATATCAAGCCCATGAACTGCCCCATGCATCACAAAATCTATGCCGCCACCCCTCACAGCTACCGCGATTTGCCCCTGCGTCTGGCTGAGTATGGGACCTGTTATCGCTTTGAGAAAAGCGGTGAGTTGTTCGGACTGATGCGGGTGCGTTCCATGCAGATGAACGATGCCCATATTTACTGCGCCGAATCGCAGTTTGAACAGGAATTCACGGACGTGATATACATGTACCTGGAATACTTCAAATTGCTTGGCATCAGCGAGTATATTATGCGTTTCTCCACCCATCATCCCCGCGGATTGGGCAAGAAATACGTCAATAACCCCGAACTCTGGTTGCGGACCGAGGATCTGGTGCGCCGCACCATGGACAAACATCATATTCCATATGTGGAAATTTCGGATGAGGCAGCCTTCTACGGTCCCAAAATTGATGTACAGGTGAAGAGTGCCATCGGCCGTGAGTTTACGCTGGCAACAAACCAGGTGGATTTTGCCCAGGCCAACAGTTTTGACCTGACCTTCATGAACGATTCCGGTGTTGAAGAACGCCCTCTGATCATCCACCGGGCGCCGCTTTCAACCCACGAACGATTGATTGGCTTCCTGTTGGAACACTACGCCGGCAATTTCCCGGTCTGGCTGTCGCCTGACCAGGTACGCGTCATCCCGATCACAGACGGTCAGAATGCCGCCGCCATGGAATTAGCACAGCGCCTGCAGGAACAGGGCGTCCGCGCCACAGCGGATCTGGGCGCCGATCGCATGAACGCCAAGATTCGCAAGGCCCAACTGCTTAAAGTGCCATACATGGCTGTGTTGGGCGAACGCGAAGTCCAGGGCGGAATGGTGGCATTACGCAAGCGGGATGGCAGCCGTAACGATGCCTTGCCCGTGGCTGAATTCGTGGCTATGGTGCTCGACCGGATTAAGACCCGCTCGACTGAGTTGTAACCGCCGGAGGCGGCATTTGGCGGCGGTCAGACGCAAATGTGTCTGACCGCCGCTGTCATTACGTCACCAATATCAAAATCACCCCGGTCCCGGGATCAGGGCAAAGGCAAACTGCCGTTTTGGTGGGATTTCATACCAGAGAAAAGCCCCATCTATCCAGATTCTCTCTTGGTTGGGTTACCGGTCCCGTCGATCAATCGCCCCGCGCCAGGACATCAATTGTCAAAAATCATCAATATCCGCCCCACAGGCAGGCCGCCTGCTCCAAGGAAATATTTTTTGTTTCAAGGTATGCGCCCGACGCAGGATTTCTTGAGGCAATTCACTTTCAACCTGTCAATCCCGCATCTGCTGTATAATTAGCATATCAAAAATTTGCGGAGCAGTGATGTATTTTGCAATTGAAGGTGTAATTGGTGTGGGTAAAACAACACTGGCCCGGCTGCTGCAGCCCCGGCTGGAGGCCAATGTCCTGCTGGAGGTTTTTGAAGAGAACCCCTTTTTGAGCAATTTCTATGGCGATCGGGCCCGTTTTGCCTTCCAAACCCAAATTTTCTTCCTGTTGAGCCGGTATCACCAACAGCGGCGGGGCGTGCCAAGTTTCCTGGCGGATGGCAAAATTTTGATCAGTGATTACACCTTCGAAAAAGACGCCCTGTTTGCCCGCATCAACCTGCAGGGGGATGAGCTGGAAACCTACCGCCAGGTTCATGCGGCTTTAGCCGAGAAAATTGAGCGCCCCGACCTCATGGTCTACCTGCGGGCCAGTACCGACACATTGATGGAACGTATCGCCCGGCGTGATCGTTCATATGAACGCGCCATGGAGGTTGCTTATATCGAGCAACTAAATCAGGCCTACGACGATTTCTTTATAAACAATCCTCCGGCCATGCCCGTGCTGGTTTTGGATGCCAATGCACTGGATTATGTCCGCTACCCGGAAGACCTGCACTGGGTGGAAAACCGGATCCGGCAAACGCTGGAACTGCCCCCCTATCAACCAGAACTGCCCATGCCGCGCAACGGCCAGGCAGCAGGAGGCAAAGATGCGCATCACTCGTGAGACTCTCATGAAACTGGCGCGACAGCGCGCCGATCAGTTGGTGCGGGCTGATCGCAGCTTGATCTGCATTTACTTAACCGGATCGCTGATCACCCCCACGCCGCTGCTCGGCGGGGTAACGGACATAGACTTGATCTGTGTTCATGCCGAAGAACCCGCCCAAGCCCGCGAGGTGCTGCGCCTTTCAGATGAGGTTCACCTGGATCTGGCCCACTATTCCCAGAGTGTCTTTCACCAACCCCGCCGCCTGCGGTTGGATCCCTGGGTGGGGTCATATTTATGTCATAATCCATTATTGTTGTACGAGACCCAACACTGGTTTGAATTCACCCAGGCCAGTGTGGCCGCCCAATTCGATCAGGCGGAAACAGTGATGCAACGCGTGCGTCCCCTGGCCGAAGCAGCCCGTCAAACCTGGTTTGACCTGCAAAATGACGAAATCGAGCCCGGACCCCAACGAGTCTGGGCTTATCTGAAAGCGTTGGAAAACGCGGCAAATGCATTGGCCGGATTGAGCGGCCCCCCGTTGACCGAGCGTCGGTTTATCCTGGATTTTCCCGCCCGGGCGGATGCAATTGGTCGTCCCGGGTTGGCCGCCGGGCTGGCCGACCTGTTGATGGTCGACCTCACATCCACCGATGTCTTGAAAGTCTGGCATGAACAATGGGTCGAAGCTCTCACAACCGCTGGAAAGCAGCCATCCTGTCCCCCCCGGCTGCTGCCGCCCCGGCGCAATTATTACGCCCGTGCCGCCGCCGCCATGCTGGACGATTACCCGGCCGCTGCCCTTTGGATTATGCTCCGGACATGGACCCAGGTTGTCAAGATTTTACCTGCCGCACTGCCAGACTGGCAATCTGTGTGTGCCCAGTTGGGATTGGAGGATGATAGCCGGTTGGGGGCGCTGGATGCCTATCTGGATGCAATGGAAGAGACCCTGGACAATTGGGCTGCAAAATATGGCGTTGCCGACTAACGCCGGTCAACAATCGCCTTAACCAGTTTGACAGCAATGCTGCCACCAGGAACAAGCATCCCAGCAGCATCGGCAGTAATGTCAAACAACAGATCCCGTGAGAGGATGTTCTTGAACTGGTTCTGCAGCCGGCGCCCATTACCATGGATCTCGGCCGTTATCGGATCAAATTCAATCACCACCCGCTTGTTTTTACTGGTCCACTCATACTCAAAAGCATATACCGGGCGAAAATGCAGCTCAATCGCATCAATATCCACCCGTTCCTCATGAATGGCTTGGACATTCTGCACCGGCTGAACCACATCGGCAGTCACCTGGCGTACAACCGCGGTTGCCCGCGCTTGGGGAGGTACAACCAGGACATCCGGCAAAGAAAAAGAGTTCAGGTCGGCAATTTCCGTCTTGGCCGCGCCCACATACTTAAGAAAATCCCCTTTCGCTCCGGTCAGACCATCAAAGGTCTGGCGGGTACGCAGTTCCTGCTCACAGTGTTCCACCGCCACCAGGTTCAACGCCGGAGCACCTTTGGCCGGTGGCGTGACAGGAAGGTTTTGGTCCAGTAATGTCACTGACCGCACCTCCGAGCCGCTGGTGGTGATGGTATAAGTGCGGTTACGGTCATAGACAGTGCGCGATGAAGCACTGACCAGCCAGAACGGCTCCAAGCGATTTTCGAAAGCCGCCAGACAGATGTCTTCCGCCTTCGGCTGGGAGAATAAGGCCCCAACCGCCCCAACGACCAGGTTGATCTTCTTTTGCTCCACCCGGTCACGGGCAATCTCGGGATTTATCTGAGGAATGAGGTAATAAACATGCTCAGTTGCCAGGTAAATTTCCATTGGGAGCCATCCTGTGAAATGTAGAGAAATTCGCTATTACTATATAACATCCTCAAGGATTCTACAAGCTGATAAATTATTGATGGCTATTGGGTTGAAATTTAGGAAACAGCAATCGCGCGAACCGGTTTGTTTCCAAGTGTCTGAAATCCTGGCCAGTCAAACCACCCCGGCCAACCGGAGCAAACCGATGGGGCTGCACGATGATTGCCCGGCCTGTTTTATGCTAGAATTGGATCATGACAACTCCAGCCTCCCCCTCCAAATGTGTTTTTTGCGGCGCACCGCTGCCTGCCGATGCCAAATTTTGTGGCGCCTGCGGACAATCAATCAGCGTGATCGCGCCCGCCCCGATGGCGGTACCCAACCCACCACCGACACCACCAGCTGATGCCGCACCAACCATTCCACCACCCGCGCCCCTTAACGCCACCGCTCCCTGCCCCAATTGCGGCCAATCTATCTCTGTGGATTATGAGCGCTGTCCGTTTTGCGGCGGCAATACGAAGCTGAGCGCCCCGGCACCGGTCGCTCCTGCCGCAACGCCAGCAGCCCCCCCCACCCCAGCCTATATTCCGCCACCCCGCTCGGCGGCACCTGCCCCAGCAGCCCCGGCCGAGAAAAAGAAACTCAGCACCGGCTGCATCATCGGCATCATCATCGCGGCGGTGCTGTTTTGCATTGGCCTGTGTGTGGGTGCCTACATCCTCTACGAGGCACTCGGGTCCAGTGATTATAGCCAGCTGTTGCCCTGGCTGGCACAGCTCCTGTAATCCCATCCTTTTTCAAATTATACAGCCCGGCAGTGCCGGGCTGTTGGATTTTATGGGTCGATTGTTGTTGGTTTGGTTTGTTATGACCTGATGTCGCCCCATAAAACCGGCCGCCACCACTTGACCTGATTCCTTCAGCCAACCAGATGCCGCGGCTTAATACTTCAGGGTTAATAGTATAATTCCTCCAGATTCTTGACCCATGGAGGTCTATGTGTTTCGCCGTTACGGGATCATTGCACTGACATTATTATCTGCACTTTTCCTGTTAGCCCTGGCTCCACTGCCAGGCCACAGTTTACAACCCACAACAACAGCCACCCCCAACGCACCAGGACTGCCTTTTGGCAACGGACAAGCCAATGTGGTGCGGGGCATCTACTTTTATTCTGTGGACTGCCAGCACTGCATGGCGGTTTTGATGGATCTGATCCAACCGTTGCAGACACAGTACGGCTCGGCTTTGGATTTGCGCCTGCTCGAAATTGCCACACCAGATAATTATCGGTTAATGGCTCAAGCCGAGGATTTTTTCAGTATTCCAGCCGCCGAGCGCGATATTCCGGTGCTGGTTTTGGGAGACCAGATCCTGATCGGCGAATCCGCTATCCGCGACCAGGCTCCCGCCCGGATCGCCCAGGCGGCGGCATTGGGCGGACTGGATTGGCCTGCCATCCCCGAATTGGATCCCGACCAGCTTGTCAGCACGGTTCCGGCAAGCCTCATTACAGCAACCCCCTGCGCCACCAGCGGGAATGATGGCTGTGCAACGGCACTCCCAATCTATGCAGCTTATTTTTACCAAACCGGCTGCAAAGAGTGCAGCATGGTGGATGTTGATCTCAATTATTTACGTCAGCAGTATCCTCAACTTATCATTGAAGAATACAATATTTTCGATGATGCAGCCCTCGGGGAATGGCTGGCAGAACGTGCCGGGCGGGATGATTTCCACTCACCCGCACTTTTCATTGGCAACCAGGCTTTTATCGATCAAAGCGAAATCAACACTGCCACGCTGGAACCCATACTGAACGCGTTAACTCCCGGAGGAGCGGCACGCGCTTGGGAAGATTTTGATCCAGACGCCGCCAAAATCAACCTCATGGATCAGTTCCGCTCCATGGGTTGGCTGGCGGTGGCCTTTGCCGGACTGGTGGACGGATTAAATCCGTGTGCCTTTGCCACACTGGTCTTTTTTGTCTCCTATCTGACCCTGAGCGGACGCAAAGGCAAAGCTGTTCTCGCCGTGGGTCTGGCCTTCACATTGGGCGTCTTTCTGGCTTATCTGGTGATTGGCTTGGGTTTTTACAAAGTACTGGACTGGATGGGAGATTGGTTGACCACGATCAGTCGATGGGTCTATGTCCTTACCGCTCTGCTGTGTCTGGTGTTGGCCGTCTTCAGTTTCCTGGATTTTCTCAAAGCACGCCGCGGCCAGATTGAAGATATGACCCTCAATCTGCCAAAGCCGCTGCGGATGCGCATCAACGCCACCATTCGCGAGGGGCGTAAGACCCGGGCCTACGTCGCCGGAGCATTTGTGACAGGAATCCTGATTTCCTTCCTGGAACTGGCCTGCACCGGTCAAATTTATCTACCCACGATCATTTTTGTCAGCAGTCTGCCCGAGCTGCGCCTGCAGGCGGTCGGCTACCTGCTTTTGTACAATCTACTGTTCATTGTGCCGCTGGTTGTAGTTTTTATTCTGGCATTCTACGGTACCACATCCAAAGATTTGACGGCATTCCTGCAAAAACATGCGGCCGCGGTAAAATTAGGGATGACAATCCTTTTCATCATCCTGGCCACCTGGCTGGCCGCATCCCTGTTGGGATAATCAAGGAAGGACCCTCAATGTTTCGAAAAAGCCCGATCAACACCCCCGCTGCGGCAGCGCCAACAGAACGGGTTACTTCAGTTCTGGGACCAGGCATTTTATGGCAAGGTAATTTACGCGGACAAGGCGGTATTCGCATTGAAGGCACGTTTGACGGTGAAATCGCCATTCGGGGGCTGTTGGTGGTTGGCGAAACAGGCCGGGTGAATTGTGAAGATTTACGCGCCAATACCGTCATTGTGGCGGGGGCTGTACGCGGCAATATTACTGCCGAACGGATTGAAATTCGTGCCACTGGGCGCATCTGGGGGGATGTCACAACGGTTGCCTTCAGCACAGAAGAAGGGGCCTTTCTGCGTGGCCAGGTTTTGATGGAGGAGCGTGTGGAATTGAACCTGGAAGAGCCCGTCCCCACAGCGCCGATCCACCCCGAAGACACCGCGTC
>DAOQTN010000098.1:0-8013 GCA_035340555.1 Anaerolineaceae bacterium
AAATATATGGAAAAAGACTCCGCTCTGGAGCGCCGCTTTGCCCCGGTTTATGTGGATGAGCCCACGGTTGATGACACGATCAAAATGCTGTTTGGCCTGCGGGACCGCTATGAGGCCCACCACAAGGTCCATTTCTCTGATGACGCCCTGGTATCGGCTGCCAAGCTGTCCGCCCAGTACGTCACCGATCGGCGGCTGCCGGACAAGGCGATTGACCTGATGGATGAAGCCGCCGCCAAACTGCGGGTGGCACTTTACTTGATGCCCCCCGATCTGAAGCAAAAGAAAACCGAACTGGACCGACTGCGGGCCGAAGAGGAGCAGGCGGGGTTGGAGCGCGATTATGAACGCGCTGCTCGCAAGAAGGCCGAACGCATCCGTCTGGAGACAGAATTTAATGAAGAGCGCGACCGGTGGGAAGAAGAGCACAAGCTGGACGAAGTCGTGGATGTCAATGATATTGCCGAGGTTGTGGCCCAATGGACCGGCATCCCGATCAGCCAGATGATGGAAAATGAAGCGGAACGGCTGCTGCATATGGAAGAGCGGCTGCACGAGCATATCATTGGCCAGGAGGACGCCATCCATGCCATTTCGGACGCCATCCGGCGGGCACGTTCCGGGCTGAAAGATCCGCAGCGCCCCATCGGGTCATTCATTTTTATTGGTCCTTCAGGCGTGGGAAAGACTGAACTGGCCAAAGCGCTGGCCGAATTCATGTTTGGCGATGCCGAAGCATTGGTTCGACTGGATATGAGTGAATATCACGAACAGCACACCGTTTCGCGCCTCTTCGGCGCTCCGCCCGGTTATGTTGGTTATGAAGAGGGTGGCCAGTTAACGGAAGCTGTCCGGCGGCGGCCCTATCGCGTGATTCTGTTTGACGAGATTGAAAAGGCTCATCCTGAAGTCTGGAATGCCCTGCTGCAAATTTTGGATGACGGCCGGTTGACGGATGGGCAGGGCAATGTGGTCGACTTCCGTAACACGGTCTTGATCATGACCAGCAACCTGGGCACCGAATTTGTCCAGCGCGGCGGCACCTTGGGTTTCCTGACCGGTGATACCAACGGAGAAGAACGCCAGACCCACGATAAAATTGAAAAGGCCCTCAAGAGCACTTTCCGGCCGGAGTTCCTCAACCGCATTGATGAGATCATCATGTTTGCCCCGCTCTCCCTGGACGAAATGCGCCTGATTGTGGATCTGCAGATGAAGGAAGTCAGTTCCCGGCTGGAAGAGCACGGCCTCCACGTCCAGCTCAGCCCGGCCGCCCGCGAATGGCTGGCCCAGGCCGGGTATGATCCGGCCTTTGGCGCCCGACCACTGCGGCGGGCTCTGCAAAAACATGTTGAAAGTCCGTTGTCGGTCAGCCTGCTGGGGGGACAGTTTACCTCGGGTGACACGGTGCTGGTTGACCTGGACCTTGAGAGGAACGCCCTGGTTTTTCTCAAAGCTGAGCCAGCATAAGCATCGATAACCTCCAGTGAACCCGCCGGGCGGATGAAATTCTCATCCGCCCGTTTTTTGCTGTGGTACAATTCGGGCGTATCCACTACAGGAGGATCATGATGAAAAAAGCGTTGATCACAGGCATTACCGGACAGGATGGCTCGTATCTGGCCGAACTGCTGCTCTCAAAAGGCTATGAAGTCCACGGCATCATCCGCCGCGCCAGTACATTTAACACCCGCCGGGTGGACCATCTCTACCACGACCCCCATGCCAATGGGGAGGATGTCAAGTTATATCTGCATTATGGCGATGTATCCGTGGGGGAAACCCTGCTCAATGTCATCTACAACGTGCGGCCGGATGAAATCTATCATCTTGCCGCCCAAAGCCACGTCCGGGTCAGCTTTGACATGCCCGAATATACCGACGACATCACCGGATTGGGCACCATCCGCATTCTGGATGCCATTCGCAAAAGCGGGACCCAAGCGCGCTTCTACCAGGCATCCTCCAGTGAGATGTTTGGCGGTGCGAAACCGCCCCAAAATGAAAATACCCCCTTTGAGCCGCGCAGTCCATACGCCGCGGCCAAGGTGTACGCCTACTGGGTGACCCGAAATTATCGGGAGGGGTATAAGATGTTTGCCTGCAACGGGATTCTCTTCAATCATGAGTCACCCCGCCGCGGGGAGACCTTCGTCACCCGGAAAATCACCCGGGCCCTGGCGGCCATTCAGGCGGGCAAACAGAAGCGTCTCTACCTGGGGAACCTGGATTCGCGCCGGGATTGGGGCTATGCACCCGAATATGTTGAAGTTATGTGGAAAATGTTGCAGCAGGATCAACCCCGGGATTATGTCATTGGGACCGGGGAAGCCCATTCCATCCGGGAGTTTCTGGACGAAGCCTTTGGCTATGCCGGCATGGACTGGCATCAATATGTTGAAATTGACCCCCGTTACTTCCGCCCAACCGAAGTGGATTACCTGCTGTCCGATCCAAGCCGCTCCCGCACTGAACTGAACTGGGAGCCCAAGGTTTGTTTCCATGAACTGGTCCGAATCATGGTAGACGCCGATCTGGAACTTCAGGGACTGCCCTGCCCCGGGGAAGGCCGCAAGCTGGTCAGCGAAAGATTTGGCGGCTGGCATCGCTGGGAACACCAGGTTGTCAGCATGGAGCGGTAACCCCCAAACGACGCCAGTATCCCAAATCATCACGACAAACAAACCCTCAGCCCCACCTGCCGCAGTCGGATGGGGCTGATGATTTAAGTTGGCGGATCCGGCTGAAAGGCTCCCCCACCCGGACGTACCCACCGGCTCCGATCAAGCCCGACCCGGGAAGGCCGCAGATTCCCCCCGCGACACACGCCGGATTGTGGGACGATCAGGTCAGGAGATTTGCCGTCCCACCCGGGACGAAAACCCGGGACGAAAAGCGGCGGGCCAACACCAAAGCCACCCGGGTCAGCACCAGCAGCAACAAATGCATCCCCCCCATGACCAACCGGTCCGGGACAAACCAATGGGGCAAATTTAAAAAGCCATTAAGGCTGGATGGAGACCTGAGGATTTCATAAATGACTTGCGCTGTCGCACGCATATCATACAGCCGCTGGGTAAGGTCATCAATTCAACCAAGTAATTCGGGTTGGTAAACGCCGCTGTGTTTGATGGAAACTTTGCCAGGGATGGCTTTGATTGGGAGGGACTTTGCCAGGGATGGCTTTGACTGGGAGGATTTTGATGGGTGGGGGATTTCACCAGCCCCGGAAGGGAAACGGTGGGAGGGTCATTGATTTCCGGAATGCCGGTCCTGGGCGGCATGGATCACCAGCACAAACTCAGCCTTACGGGAACCCACCTGTTGGCGCACGGCGGCAACCGCACCCCGCAAAATTGTCTCACCGGGAAGAGTCAGGTCCATGGCCAGTAAAATGGTCTGACCGGCCCCAAAAGCCCGGGAGACCTCTTCCAATAGTGCCGCCAGCCGGTAAGGCGTATCCATGAGAACAATCGGCATATGCAAGCTGCGTAGCCGCAGCAATTCCTGGCGGCGCTGGTCGGGCTGCCGGGGAAGGAAGCCCCCAAAAACAAATCGTTCAAGTTTAAAATCCAATAATGAAAGGGTCGTCATCAAGGAAGATACCCCCGGCACTGGTTGGATCCGGAATTCCAGTTCGGCAACGCGACGCACAAGCGCATGGCCCGGATCGGCAAAAACCGGGGTGCCGCAATCCGAAATCAGGGCAAAGGACTCTCCCAGCGCCAGACGATTGACAATTTCCTCGACGCGATCGGCTTCATTATGCTCATTAAGCGTGATCAACTGAGGCGGGCTGATCTCCAGGCGTTTCAGCAACGTTGTCGCCGGACGAATTTCTTCGCAAATGATGGCATCAACCGACGCCAGAACTTCCAACCCGCGCCGGGTGATATCGCCAGGGTTGCCAATGGGAGTGGCCACAATGTATAGCGTGCCGGGTGATTTCATGGGTTATTGATTATTCCTGAGCTGCCAGAAAAGGCCCCGCCGGGGGGCCAGAAAAAAGGCCAGCAAAAAAAACAATGTGGCTGACAAGACGATTGCAGCACCGGAGGCGATGTTGAGATAATAGCTTGTGTAAAGACCAACAATCCCTGACAACGCGCCAATGGCTGCAGACAGGATCATCATCGTGCGCAACCGGCGGGTCAACAGATAGGCGGTGGCCGCCGGGGTGACCAACATGGCCGCCACCAGGCCAATCCCGACTGTTTGCATGGAGATGACAATGGTCAATGCCAGCAGGATGAGCAGAAGGTTGCGCAACAGTCCGGTTCGCAAACGCAGCGTTGTCGCCAGAACCGGGTCAAACGCCATCACCATGAAGGGACGATAGAAAAGTAGAACAGCACCAATCACCAGGACGCCCAGGCCGGCCGTCAGCCATAAATCCGCCGTGGTTACGCCAAGCACATCACCAAACAGGATATGGCTCAGATCCACGGCATAGGTCCGGATGCTGCTGATCAACGCCACGCCCAAGGCCAGCGCAGCAGAGAACAGAATGCCAATGGCTGTATCCTCTTTTAAGTCGCCCCGCCGGGAGAGAAAACCGATGGACAGGGCCACCATGACTGCCGCCACCAGGGCCCCCAACAGCAAACTCCCCCCGATGAGATAGGCGATGGCCACGCCAGGCAGGATGGCATGCGCCAGGGCATCGCCCAGAAAAGCCATGGAGCGCAAAACCACATAACAACCAATCACTGCACAGATGATTCCAACCAGAATGGCAGCCAGCAAGCCGCGCTGCATGAAGGCATAAGTCAGGGGCTGGAGCAGGGCGTCAATCATGGATCGGTTCCTCATCGTGCGGACAGCATTGGTCGACCACAATTTCGCCCTTCCCCCCCAGGCTGAGCAACTGCCCGCCAAAGGCTTCGGCTACATGTTGATGCGTGAACACCTGATCAGGAGGCCCATAAGCAATCAGCCGGTGGTTGAGCAGCAGGATGCGCTCAAATCGATCAGCCGCCAGTTTAAGGTCGTGCGTGGACACCAGAGTGGTCACACCGGTCAGGCGCAGGTCATCCAGCAATTTCAGGGTAATTTCCTGGGTGGCGGGATCCACCCCGTTGAAGGGCTCGTCCATCAGGAGGATGTGTGGCTCCTGGGCCAAAGCCCGGGCCAAAAAGGCCCGTTGCTGCTGGCCGCCGGAAAGCTCACCAATGGGGCGATTGGCAATCGCCTTGATGTTTAATTGTTCCAGGGACCGCAGAACAGATTCCCGATCTTGGTCAGAAGGGCTGCGCAGCCAACCGGCCCGGCCATATCGCCCCATCATCACCACGTCCCAGACCGAGACCGGAAAGCGCCAATCCACCTCTTCGCGCTGGGGTAAATAAGCTACACAATCATGGTGATGACCCAGCGGTTGGCCATGAATTCGAATCTGGCCCGAACGCACCGGCAGCAGCCCCACCAAGGCCTTGAACAGGGTTGATTTTCCGGCCCCATTGGGACCAACCACGGCAACCTGAACGCCATGTGGCACATCAAAGGACAGGTCCTGCAATGCCGACCGGCCATTGTAACCCACGGTGACATGATCGAGCTCCAACCTGGCGGGATTATCCGCCAGGGGGTATTTCTGATGACCAGCCAAGGCACCACCTCTAAACGAAAATGATTTTCAATTATAGCCAGCGGTCTGGCATTTGTCAATCAGGCCCGGGACGTGTAAAATTATGGTCATGACACCGTCGTCTCCTCCAACCAACCACCTGCGCGAAGTGGATGCCCGGCGCGATTTGAACCAGATCGCCAATTTAATCGACCTTTGCTTTCGGGCCCACCTGGATCCTGAAGGGCGGGCTTATCTGAACCGGCTGCGGCGGATGGCCGTTCAACTGCAGGTGGTGCCACTGCGCAGCATGGCGAATGCCGCGGTGCCCATCCAAGGGTTTGTTTGGGAGGAGGCCGGTGAAATCGTCGGGAATCTGACCCTGATCGCCTTTCGCAGTCAGGGCCAACTGCTCTACCTGATTGCCAACGTGGCTGTCCATCCCGACTTCCGGCAACAGGGAATTGCCCGAGCCATGACCCAACAGGCTTTGGATTATGCCCGGGCCGCACATGCCGCCAGTGCCTGGCTGCATGTACGGTCGGACAACCCAATCGCCCGACACCTTTATGAAACCTTGAAGTTTGAGGAGCGCTGTCAAAGGATTAATTGGCTTTGGCGCCCGGAGGATAAAATACCGGTACAGCCTCCCCCCCAAGAGATCAGCATCAGAGCCCGCAAAAGTTCAGAATGGTGCCAGCAGGCCAATTGGCTGCAGCAAAATTATCCGCCAGCAGTGGATTGGAATCTGATGTTTGATCTGGCGCGGCTGCAGCCCGGTGGGTTGCACCGGCTGTGGCGGTGGCTGAACAACGCCAATCAGACCCACCTGGCCCTCCACTGGAACGGGGCGCTGGCGGGGATCCTGAGTTGGGAGACCGGCGCCGGGCAGCCCAATCTTTTCTGGCTGGCCGCTCCCGCCGGAGTCGATGAAACGGCTTTGGGTTGGCTGCTGGCTGAGGGCCGGCAGGAATGGATTAAACGGGCTCAACTCAATAACCTGCCCGTGCGGTCCATTCAAATCAATTTTCCCGCCGGACAATCCAGCGCGGCATTTGAACACGCCGGATTTTCACCGGAAAATCACTTGGTCTGGATGGAAAACCCCCTGCGCTGATTGACTGCAACTTTAGATCGCCATCAGCGTATATCTTCGCGGAGGTCAACATGAAAAAATTTTTAATTCGTCTGGCTGTCAATGCTGTAGCCCTGTACGTGGCTGTGGCATTATTGAAAGATACTTATATCTATCCACAAAGCGAGAGCTGGACCAGTATCATCTGGCTGGCGCTGATCTTTGGCCTTGTCAATGCCATCCTGCGCCCCATTGTCATGACCCTGGGCTGTCCTGTAATCATTCTGACGTTGGGGTTGGGCACGCTGCTGGTCAATACCCTGATGTTCTGGCTTGCCGGACAAATTGGCCTGCGATTTGATGTGGGCTTTGAAGTGCAAGGCTTCTGGGGTGCGTTTCTGGGCGCGTTGATTGTCAGCGTGGTCAGCTTCATTCTTAGTTTAATTTTCCGGGATGCCCGCCGGAAACGAGATTAGTCCCCGACAACCATTGCAAACCGGGCGGTTTGTCAGACCGCCCGGTTTTTATATACCTAAGATTTGGTGACCCTGATCTGTTGGCAACGACCGATTAAACGCCGGTGACGTTCAGGGCAGGGTGAAACGCAAAATCAGGTTGTTGGCCGAATCCGTCACCCAAGCCCGCCCCTGGAGATCAACCACAATCGCGCTGGGGTTGCCAAACCCATCCGACAGGGTGCTGTATCCCCCCCAGCCACCGATAAACTCACCCGTATCAGTAAATTCCAGCACACGGTAATTGGGTGGGTCGGTAACGAAGATGTGACCTTCCTGGTTGATTGCCAGGAACGGCTTATTTTCGACATCCTGCCCCTTCCAGCCGGAGATATCAAATGTAGCCATCGGGGTAAACAGTGTCCGGGTCTCATTCGGCATGAATACCTGCACCCGGCGGTTCCAGGTGTCCGCAACAAAAACGCGTCCATCCACGGAAACAGCAATCCCGACCGGTTCATCCAATTCTCCCAGTGCCATTCCGCCGGTGCCAAACTCCGCAAGGAATTGTCCCTCAGCAGTAAAGACCACCACGCGCTTGTTACCGGTATCGGTCACATAGACCCGGCCTTCACGATCCACCGCAATGCCGCGCGGCCCGTAGAACACCGGGCCTCCTTGGGTCAAATCCATCGTGCCCCAGGCAGTGACAAATTCGCCATCTGCAGTGAATTTTTGAATGCGGTAGTTCCAAGTGTCGGTGACATAAACCGACCCATCCGGGCCAACTGCCACCCCCCAGGGTTCGTTGAAATAGCCCCCCTCTGGCTGGACATTATTGGCTGCTGCAGCAAACTGCCCCCAGGAATTTATCAAAGTTTGTCCATCGGGACTGAAGTGGAGGATGCGGTGCGCCC